>NZ_JADJKN010000004.1:0-16999 GCF_016705985.1 Candidatus Aalborgicola defluviihabitans | reverse complement strand
TAGGAACATGAGACGATTCACTGCAAAGAAAGAGCCGCTTCAACGCTTTGGTCAAATCGGGTATTTTCACCGCAATGGCTTTACCATTGGAGTGATGGAAAGCCAATTGCCTGCTGTTCGCTAGAAGATAATGATTGCATCCACCAACGCAGATTTGGCTGGTGCACCCATCCACGTGCTGACACTGGTCACTGCATTGCAGACAAGCTTTGATTTTTTCGTTGTTTTGGGAGAGGAAGGGCCAGTTCGGCAAGCGCTGTTGGCACAAGGGGTCCCAAGCGTGGTATTACCCACACTCAGAAGCAGCATCAACCCGATTCGGGATTTTCTCTGTCTTCTGGCTTTCCTGAAAATTGTCCGATCAGAACGCCCTGACCTGCTTCATGCCCATAGCAGCAAGGCAGGCATGATTGCCCGTATGGCTGGGTATCTCCAGCGCTTGCCTTGCCTCTATACGGTCCACGGCTGGGGTTTTGGGGAGGGTCGTACAGCACTTCAGAGCACGCTGGTGTACTGGGTGGAACGGGCTTTTTCACACATTGCGGTACGGCTTACCTATTTGTTTCCAACGCTGACCAGCAGGTTGGAATAGATAGACTGAAAATTCGGCCAGATCGGTGCCTGACTGTCCATAACGGTATGCCGGATCACGGTTACCGCGCGAAGGTTGGGAGTAGTATTACAGTCGTCATGGCTGCACGCGCTTGTCACGCGAAAGACCATGACATGCTACTGAAGGCGTTTGAAGATTGCCGCACTTCCTTTAGATTGGTGCTAGTTGGCGAAGATACTGACTCACCCAAATTTCATGCCCGTGTTCTGGCTGGAGCGCCAACCAAGCACGCACAAGTCGACTGCCTTGGCTTAAGCGACCAGGTACCGCAACTGCTGGCACAAGCGGGAATATTTGTGCTGTGTTCCCGATACGAGGGCCTGCCACTTTCGATCATCGAGGCCATGTGCGCTGGCCTGCCCATTATTGCTACGGACGTGGGCGGCGTACGCGAGTTGGTTGAAGATGGTGTCAACGGATTCCTGGTACCGGCGGGCAATCAACCAGCACTTTCCAATTGCCTTGACCGTTTGCAAAGCGACACGGTACTCAGAGTCCGCATGGGGCAAGCAAGCCGCGAACGCTACCTGTCAAGCTTTGGTGACAAGCAAATGGCGATGGCTTTGGCGCAGCGGTACCGTGCCATGCTTGGTACAGTGTGATGAACTTGCCACAACCTATGCACACGGCACCCACCAAAACAACAACACACACTGATCGCGGCAAGATGGCCTCGTCTGTTGCGCGGCGACAAAATGCCCAACTGGGATGGTCTTTTGCGGGCTGCATCACGCTGGTGCTGAGCTACGCCATTGCCCGGGGGCTGATGTGGCTGGAATGGGCGACACCGCAATTTGCGCAAACAGTGCTGTGGTGCACATTGCCCTACCTGCTGTGCGCGCACTGGATTTACCGCGGGGCAAGCCTGCCGGCTGCCGAGCGCACTAGTATGCTGCTAGTTACAACAGTGATGCCTTTTCTATTGCTGATGTTGGGGTTTGCGCTGTTTCAAGAACCCTATTCACGGGGCGCTGTATTACTGGTCTATGTTTTGAGTACCGCATGGTTTGTGGTGGGAGACCGGTTACGCAAACGCATTCGTGCACAGCGCCTGGTTTGCCTGGATTCTGGCATCGCCGAACAACTTAAGACTTGGTGCGGGAGCGGAGGGCTTAATAGTCGGGACATTGAACTGCATCCGATACCGACCGATCCCGTAGAAGCCTCGGTGCTTGAGGCCTTTGACGGCGTCGTGCTGGACCGTCGGGTTGCGGCCAACCCCGAGCGCAGCCGATTGTTAGGCAGGCTCAAACTCGGCCACATGCGGCTGTACAGCGTGGAGACCGTTGCCGAATTACTCAGTGGCCGCAAAATGCTGCCCAGCGAGCAAGACGAACTTTGGGAGCTCGACGGCAACCCCGCCTATGACGTGGCCAAGCGCGCAATGGATGTGCTGATGGTGCTGGCAACCGCGCCAGTGTGGCTTGGAATTTGTTTTTTGGTGGGCTTAGCCGTGCGCCTGAATTCCGCAGGACCGGCGCTGTACTCCCAAATGCGCGTTGGGCAGAACGGACATCCATTTCGGCTCTGGAAATTTCGCAGCATGCGCCACCAGGCGCAGGAGTCTGAAGCCCAGTTTGCACAGACGAATGACGCACGCATCACAGGTGTAGGTCGCTTCATACGGCGCTGGCGCTTGGACGAGTTGCCGCGTTGTACAACGTCTTGCAGGCCATATGGGAGCCTGATTGGTCCACGCCCCGAACAATTGACGTTTGTGGACGCCTTTGCTACCCGCATTCCGGCCCTATACGTACCGCCATTTGGTGCGTCCGGTTTGACTGGGTGGGCTCCAAATACAGCAGGGGTACGCCGACAGCGAAGAGGTGCGGCTGTTAAGCTCAGCTATGACTTGCATGACGTTGCCCACTACTCCATGGCGTTGGACTTGCTGATTTTCTACAAGACTGTTCGGATCGTACTAAATGGGTTTGGGGCTCGGTAGTATGTCTATTCAATACAACCTGATTCCATTCTCTGAAACAGTGCGAGATGCCTATCTTGACCTGCTGACCCAGCAGCAGAAGGAAGTTGCGCTGGGCAAACTGGAGTGGAAATTTGCTAACAACCCAAAAGGTTTGGGGATGATTGCTTCGGCGACGAAAGATGGAAGAATTGTGGGCATCAATGCCTTTATGGCAAACATGTTTCAAGTCGATGGTTTTCTTCGCGGGTTACCAGTCCATGGATACCGTTGTAAGTCCGGACGTCAGAGGGCAAGGCGTGTTTGGTCGGTTAGTTGAGACTTTTTACGACCAATGTAATGCTGAGTTGGTTTACGGTTTTCCCAACAGCAACTCTGCCCCGGATTCTTTGGAAAGTTGGGATGGACAAATTTCGGCGCCGTTCCGATGTTAATCCGCCCTTTGCGAACGGGTTATTTCTTGAAACGTTTTGTCGGAATCGCGCCAGATTTTCGCATCCCTCTACTGTCTCAAATCCATGTGTCGACGGAACGGATAACCCGTTTTACTCAACAAGACACGGAGACTTGGATGAAGTTTTCTTCTTCCAATTTCTGCTCAGTTCAACGGGATGCGGATTTTCTGAATTGGCGACTGATGGATCACCCAACGGAAAATTATGACACCCAACGCGCAGTGGACGGTTCATTTGTTGCGTCAACGCTCCCTCAAACATGCAGGTTCCGTAGGTTATGTGATGGAAGCAATCGGAGATGAAGCAACGCTTGCGGCACTGATTGGGACTACTCTTAGGCAAATGCAAACTCGGGGAGCTGACGTGGCGTTGGCATGGTGCCTGCCGGGTTCTCCGAACTACCGCGCATACCGCAAGGCTGGGTTTTTCCCTTTTCCTGTAGGCCTCAGACCTATCGTTGTTAATTTCGGGGCGCGCCCAATACATTGCGTTTCATCAACAATCGCCGAAAAGTTGAAGTGGTATATCAGCTACTTGGATTCGGACACTGTGTGATGCCTGGTATTTTCATACTGTCACTTGACTGCGAAGGTAAGTGGGGCATTGCAGACCAGCTCAATGAATCCCACCGCGAGTTTCTAAGCGATGCTCGCTTGCGTGTGGCCTACGCTTCGGTTGTGGCATTGCTTGACCAATTTGGGCTGAGTGCTACGTTCGCATTTACCAGTCTTTTTACATTGCCCCAATTCAACTCCGAGCCTTCCGGGCGAGGAAATTTCATACCGCCTGCCATATACCGTAAGTGCATTTAATGATTTCAAACTGGGATTGTTTGAAGGTTGGTCTGCGCCGTGGGCAAGGGATATGGTGACATCCCGCCATGAGATTGCTTGTCACGGCGTTACACACACGCCATGGGACTCCATGGACGAGGAACAAGCGAAGTTTGAATTGGCACTTGTTTCACTAACAGAAAATCACACATTCGTCTTTCCGCGTAACAGGGTGCGGCACTTGGAGCTTCTGTCGCGCAGGTTTTAGGGGGGTATCGTCTAGCGCCATCCGAACGGTCGCGCGTATTATCCCTAATGAGCGAATTGAGCCATTTTCCGCTGCGGCGGAGAAAAATCCATCAATAGTGGCCCCCCAATCTATCCCGGCTGGTTACTTCATCAATTGGCTATCAGGACTAAGGCGAAGCGTGCCCCTGGGCTGTACACGTCTACGTGTGCGTCACATCCTGGAAGACGCAGCGCGTTCCTGTGGAGTTGCACACTTCTGGACACATCCAGAAAACATCGCTACCGCACCTGAAACTTTGCTGAACTTACGGACAGTGCTTGAAGAGGTCGCCCGCTTACGCGCTCAAAACAAGATAATTTGCATGACCCAATCCCAATACTGCGACCATCTTTCGGCGATGGCACCGTAGTCTCTAAGCTTGTGCGGCGTTACAAAGCAAGTTAACAAGCTGCGGCCCAGTTTGCTGCAAACAAAAATGTTTCTCGACTTGAAGACGCCCTGCCGCCCCCATTTGAGATCTTAAGGCACGGTCATCCAATAGTTTTGCCAATGACTCATGCCACTCGTCGGGAGTGCGAACCAAAAAGCCAGTCACCCCCTCTTGAACGATCTCCATATTTGCGCCAACCTTAGATGCCACCACGGGCAATCCACACCCCATGTATTGGATCAATTTGTAGCCGCATTTGCCCTTTTCAAATGGCCCATCTAACAAGGGCATAACGCCGACGTCACACTCATGAATGCACTGCGCTTCGGTATCCTCATTCCAACTCACCACCTCCACCTGAACACCTGCCATTTCAAAAGTTCCAGAACCAATTACGCGAAGTACAAAAGGTATCTGTGAAGCAAGACGCCCTAATGGCTCTCGCAGAGCATCCAAATAATGAGCAGTACACGGGGAACCAATCCAAACGATACGAGGTAAGCCATTGTGTGGGTCATAGTAACGTGCTGTAAATGGATAACGCAACAAATCAATGACAGTAGGAACAACCTCTACCCAACGCGCCCCGGCGTCACGGGCACGGCGCGCTAGGTAGTCGTTTCCCGCAATGACCAAAGCCGCTTCTGCCATTAAGCCATCCAACCGACGTCCGAAAATCTGCCGTACCCATTCCCATCTATGCTCATCGTAGTAATGAAAATCAGCATCGTCGTAGTCCAGTACATAAGGCACCCCGCGCAAGAGCAAACGCTCAATCCATAGCGGCCACCAAGGCAAGGATTCTTTCTCTATCCAAAGCAAACTGAAATTGCGTCGTCCCAACAATGCTAGCGTTCGTTCAGAATATGCTTTCAACACCGTAGTGACGCGGTAAAAACCCTGCTGATATCGGGAAAGCAAAGCGGCATCGGACAACAATGACTGCGTCACGACCTCTACCCCTGCTCTTTGAAACGCCGGCAAATACTGTAAGGAACGCAGGCGCGTTGAGGCGCCCATTCGTCCGTACTTCGCCAGCAGTAATATACGCACCCTACTCACAGACCGGTGCCCCTCAAAAACCATTGAAGTATCCAGCGCAACAACAGTCCATAAGCGACCCAGGTCTCTATCACTTGCTTTTTTGAGCCTCTCACGAAAGCTAGCACTGAACGCGAGACTAATTCCAAAAATAAGGTCACAAACATCACACAGATAAAACCTGCAACGGAAAAGTGTTTGGCTGCGTACTGAAGTCGGCTGCGAAGTGAATAGAACAGTCGTAACGATTTAACCTGTTGGGAAGATCCAACACCAAAAGGAAACGCACCAACATCCGCAAGGCACACACTGCGCCAGCCAGCCAGCCGCGCAAGCAAAGAAAAGTCGACTTCTTCAAAATAGACAAAAAACGCTCGTCGAAGCCCTCCAGCTCATGAAACACTCCGGAACGGACCAGGAAATACGCCCCGATGACCTGATCGACCTCGACCACGGTATCTGACTGCGCAACTCCACTCGGTAACTCAGCTATTTGCAACGATGAGAGACCTACCGCAAGCTTAAGAATGGTCCATACGCTGGGAAAACTAGCAAAGCTTGTCGTATATTTTCCACGCTGGTCTTCTAACCGAACACCACAAATCCCAATGTCGGCGCTGGACGTTGATGACATAAAGTCTAGTGTACTGGCGCGCGTTCTTTTGTACAAACGGACATCGGGATTCAAAAACAAAATGAATTCTCCCGTGGCCAACGCAGCTCCCTGATTGCACGCAACACCAAAACCTCTGTTGCCGTCATTGGCCACCAAATGCAGCGGTAATCCGATATGGGCCAGACCTTGGGCAGAGCCATCTGTGGAAGCGTTATCCACAACGATGACTTCTTTCAGCACAATACCTGTCATATCCGAACTTACGATCGACTGGCAACACTCCCTAAGCATGTCCCCAGTATTCCAATTCACGATAACAATAGAAACTGCAATGCTCACTTCTTAACCAATAGAAAATCTATTTCGTAGCAAGAAATAATGCCCGTCAACATATCTTCATAAAACTCTTGGTTATATGTAAACAGATTAACGAACCACTGGGCTACTCTTTTGAAACCATACCGCACATAGAAGGGGGGCGAAGATTTAAATAGCAAAGACACTTTCTCCAATTTCAAGACCGCTTTATGTCAGTAACTTGGCACCTTCCGGGAGAACAAATCACATTCCGCAAAGTAGCAAAAAGTGTACAAGCCGAAAGGTGTTTTATGCGTTGGATCCGAATAGAAATAGGGATTGGAAAAATGGGGAACAATGACTCTTAACTCGCCTCCGGGCTTCAGGACACGCTCCAGTTCTCTAATAAGTGCTCCCAATTCGATCAGATGCTCCATAAAATGACTGGAGTAAATACGATCAACCGAACCATCTGGTAGTAATGCAAGTACCTCATGCACATCACCCACGATATCAACGCCTGGAAATTGCAGCACATCTATACCAATGCTAGCAATGTCTTTCTTTCTCGGACCACACCCTATATCCAACACAACTGGAGATGGGCTATTGCCCATATTTTTAATAATATTGTTTACGTCAATTATCATTTTAAGCAAACAACTACTAATAAATTGGAATTAATGACGGCAGGCTACAAAAAAATACGATATAAAATTCAACCCAATTCACGTATTTTCGTATAATGAAAACTATTTTATAGCCTTAAATAAAAACAGTGGTTCATGCATATTAACACCATGAAGTGATGCGTCACAGTCAATCAAATTATCCTGGTGCCTTCGGACTTTTGCCTCAAAGCCAAAAGATTCTATGAAATGAATAATGTCCCGACCAAAGAGTCGAACATGGTCCTCCTGCCCGTAAGCTTGGAGCCTCGCTTCCGGCGTGACTATTCCTTCATCCTCAAATGTTTTTGTTAGCACCGTACTGTAGGGCACTTGAAGCAAGGCGAACCCATTTACAGTCAGTATACGGTGGATTTCATTCAACGCTGTACTAACATTAGAAACATGCTCCAATACATGGTTGGCAATTACCAAATTAAATGTAGCATCTTCAAATGTTGTAGACATCAAATCTACACACAATACATCCTTAGAAATTGGATATAAATCTGCCTGTATGTAGAGCTTAGGTTCGGCCATTTGTATATGCTTCGAAAACTTTGACTCTGGCGCAAAATGTAAAACCTTTTTCCCCCTTACAATTGCACCTAAAAGTGATGCGTTTAAGTATAGCTTGAGGTGTCTCTCCCTATCGTGACTGCCACATTTTGGGCATGTATGATTATCTACATCGCTTCCAATCACGTTTAAGTTCTGCATCAGAGTAGGCATTCCTTTGGTGCCCGATTTGTATGGCAAAAAGTACGGTGACGACTTCTTACAGTAGCAACAGAACCTCGATCCAAACGGGATGCATGCTGCAATATTTTGCGCCAATTTAATTCGTATACGTGCAAAAATCACTCTCAACGATCGGATTTGAAACTTACCGATCATGAGCGACTCTTAAGCCATTACACAATTTCAAAGCCCTACAAAGTCTTCGAAAAACCCCAACATTTGCTTTTGCTAAACCCAAAAAGAAGCCGACGACAAATATTTTTATTCGCTTTCGGTTTATCTCCACGTATAGTCTCCTAAACCAATATGCCAAAAACCGCACACTCTTCAGTCCTATGCTGTCTTTCACAATTCGAGCCCATAGATCTTGATAAACAACCTCATATATATCATTCAAATCATTGTTTCTAAAAGCATAACTTAAAACATTTAGATAGAGAGCTCTGACTTTTTGATTCTCATTTCGAATCATCGATTGACTAGAATTATGTCGATAGGTCACATATGGAGCATTAATATAACCAAGATGCCCTAACATTGCCAGGTTGACAGATACATGGTAATCAATAAAAAACTGGGGGCAATCTAAAATACACCGTTTGTACTTAGAATAGTAAACTAGTGAGCTATGATTTAGAAAGTTTCCTTTTAACAGCAAGAATCGTAAATCGAATTCGTTTGGAAGGGTGTTGTTGAATACTCCAATAGGCCTGTAGTCCGCTTCGATGGTCCACGCGTTGGTAAAGCAAGCGACACAATCAGGATAGGCGTAAAAATGGTTTAGCTGCGCTTGAAGTTTCCTGACCCCAAAAATCATCGCCATCTAAGTGCGCAATGAATTCTCCCTGTGCTTCTATGACCATTTGTTTCAAATTTTCACATGCACCAATGTTCTTCTCCCTACAAACATGGCGGATTCGTCCTGGATATTTAGCTTCGAGTTCGTTAATGATTTGAGTTGTGCCGTCTATGGAATGGTCATTGCCAACAATAATTTCAACATCCCTTCTAATTCCTGCGCAAGAACACTTGCAACACAGTTCCGAATATACATCTCATGGTTGTATGTTGAAATGCAAACTGGAAACTTTTGGCCAATTCATCTATTTCGCTGCGCGATTTTGACATTTTCTCAAACCCAGCTCTTGGCTATATATCTGAAATATGGCTGACTTAAAAAATTCAACATTATGGAAATCGTTCCAACAAATACTAGTATTATTAAAATTGAACTGCGCCCGTTCGGCCAAAGGTTGAATTCTGTCATACTATTTTCAAATAAAAATAGAAAAATTAGCGAGTACTTTGCCGGAGTGACGATATCCCTTGCCAACCATCGCATATGCAGGCCTTTAGCTAAGCTCCTGTGAACCACTGGTAGCCAAAACAGAAAATAGACCAAATTTGTCAAAAACCAAGCGTATCCGGCACCAATTGCACCAAGGTACTTGATCATAGCCAACAGCATTGGTACATAGACGATCAGAAATATCACGCTACCAATAAGATGCAATTTTAACTTACCATTGGCATACTGCAAATAGTATGGAAATGCCGCTAAAGCCAACAATCCATTTCCCAGTGCATATAAGCTCATCAATGCGCCTCCCTGTGTTGCCACAAGGCGGTCTCCGGTCCATACAAACATAATCTTCCATGAAAAACTAGAAAGCAAATAACAAAGAGGTGCCACTAGCATGGCTACTACCTGTGTCATTTTTTCATATAAAAGCATCAGTTCTCACGATCTCCTGCGCGTGAAGCCTTGCGAGCCTAGGAAGTAGTGCATTGCTCAATGGTCCAACGACTAGGGGTACACCACTGGCGCCATTGCTGCCAATATGAAAACACCATATTGGGTTAATGGTAGCCGCCAAGACAGCAGCAACTTATCCAACTGCGTCATCATTGCCCATGATAGCGGCAAGCGAAATAGTAATTGAGAATCCAAGAAGCTGCTTCACTGACACTAACAAAACTTCTGGCGACCAACTTACATGCTCGTTATTTATCAGGGGTGGCAGCATTTCACGAGATTTGAAATAGAATCCCATTAATTCTATTATTCCAACAACACACTGAAAGTAAAAAAAAATCTTAAGCGATCCGTCGAAGATTATGAATATTGGGATAACTCCGATGAATCGTAGAGAAGCGATTATTGTACTAAATACGCTTAGCCATATAAATTCCTCCATCCCAGTTAATACGCTGCGATAAAACCCAGACATCCATCGCATTACGACAATTCCGCTGATCATTTGCAAACAGGTTGTGACCGTGT
This sequence comes from Candidatus Aalborgicola defluviihabitans, assembly GCF_016705985.1. NCBI lineage: Bacteria > Pseudomonadati > Pseudomonadota > Betaproteobacteria > Burkholderiales > Comamonadaceae > Allorhodoferax (SeqCode) > Candidatus Aalborgicola defluviihabitans. The sequence continues at coordinate 6,907 of NZ_JADJKN010000004.1, read as the reverse complement.
CGGCGTTTAGACTTTCAATGTTTAGCCAGGACAATGCAAGTCTAGACGAATTGGAATAAAGAAATAGTCCGCCAAACGCACCCACACCTACGAAGATCAATTCCAGCGCAAACACCAAGCGGCGATATGTCAAAACGTTGAGCGCTTTGGCTCTGAAACGCGCTGTCTCACGCACTAATGTCAAGCTCAACCCCATGTCAAGAAGGCCAAACCAGATTTGAATCGCCGCGTAAAACCGACCAATCCATACGCCCCAATTCCCATGTAGTGGAGGTACATGGGTGCCATGACTATACCTATCAAAGAAACATATATTTGACTTAAGTAATTGGCAATGATGCTGTGTTTGAAAGACATCTTGCAACTTAGCCTGTCGTTACCTTGCACACGATTAATTGCTGTTCCAGTACCAATAAGTCCCTCTTCCGTTCCGCGATACGGCGAGCAGGATTACCAGCGTAAATTCCGAATTCTTTGCAACTTTTAGTCACCAAACTCAGTGCACCTACTGCTACTCCATCTTCCAAGGTGACCCCAGGCAGGATGACACAGCCGCTACCAACGATGACGTGTTTGCCAATGCGCACCTGCAAATGCTTGGCACCCGTATATATGTTTGGTACTGTGGGATTGGTCATGAACGAGCCAGAATAGTCGTCACTACTAGAGTAAATTGAGACTCGCGCCGAGAGCCCACTAAAATCTGAGAGCGTAATCTTCTCTGCCCCGATTAGCGACGCATAAACTGATATATGGACATAGTTCCCAATATTGATTCCGCCATCTCCTGCAGACAGCGTGCAGTAGTCGTCAATTCGAACGTTATTGCCTAGGGAAATTCGTGCGGCGCCATAGAACGAAGCCTTGTCTGAAATATTAACGTTTTCTCCCAGTGAGCAGAATCCCATTTTTTCGACTAACTCACGTGTCAGTGCTGCCATCTTATATTCTCGCGATAAGTTCGGCTACTCGTTGCTGGTCCGATATAGTTAAGGTTGGATATATAGGCAGGCAAAGCACTTTTCTGCGGCATCCGCTGCTACGGGTAGATTATTTCGCTGCGCTGAAGGTATACCCCGGTACATCGGAAAATCCGTGATTAGGGGGTAGAAGTAGCGTCGCGCGTAGACTCCATGCTCTTTTAACTTATGGTATAGCTCATCGCGGTTGAGTGGGTAGTCGGCTTGGATCAGAATTGGAAAGTATGCATAGTTTGCTATTTTTTGTCCTCCATCGCCTAGGCAGTGAACACCCCTCAGACCTGCGAATAGCCGACGGTACGTTGTATCAATTGCTTTACGCATTTTCAACGCTTCGTCTATATATTTCAACTGTAGCAGACCAAATGCGGCGTTGATTTCGCTCATTTTGCCGTTTATACCTGAAGCAACAACAGTCGTTTCATCTACAAAACCAAAATTCTTGAGGTGATCTATGTGTAACTTGGTTTTGGCATCAGGACAGACAATGGCCCCTCCTTCGAATGTATTGAAAACCTTGGTTGCATGAAAACTAAGAATAGATAAGTCCCCAGGCGAAGCACGCTACCCCGGCATCTTCCACCCCAAAGGCATGTGCTGCATCGTAGATTACTTTTAAATTGTAGTTATTCGCAATCTTCTCGATAGCAACCACGTCACATGGATTTCCATAGCAGTGCACAGGCATGATGGCGCTAGTTTGTGGCGTGATTGCCGATTCAATTTTCTCGGGACTGAGGTTGAGTGTGTTTGCATCAACGTCCACAAATATGGGCTTAATTCCGTTCCACAGCAGGGAATGGGATGTTGCAACAAACGAATACGGGGTCGTAATAACCTCTCCCGTTATACGTAACGCTTGCAGAGCAGTTAGCAGCAATTGTTCCATTGGTAAACAAGGCTAGGTGTTTTACACCGAGATAGGCACATAGCGCCTGCTCCAATTGATGATGGAACGGACCGTTATTGGTTAGAACTTTTCTGTCCCATATCTGCTGCAAGTACGGGATGAATTCTTCCAAAGGCGGCAAATAGGGCTGCGTCACATAGATATGATCTGACATGGTGTTTGTAGACTACAGGTTCGCTATCTTGCGTATATTTTCACTTGTGCGAGCGGTCGATTAAATCAGGGTAGTTCAACGGCGTTAGTTTGGGGTACTTTTCGTAGCAAGCTCAGTCCAATCTGCTCTTAATCTTTGCATAGGCCTTAGCACCGTGCGTGCACGCATTACCCGGAGTTGGCGGGCTGCCCTGCCGGATTGCCATCTGCGCCAACGCCAATGCGTAACGATTTTGTGTAGCAGGCCAAGGGTACCGTAACGCAACCATCTTTACCAATTCAATTTCCTGCTCAGGCATGCCTGGTCGTGGGGTCACGCGGCCGCCATAAAGCAACGCATCGAGCTGGGATAGCAAATGAACGGTTGGTCTCTCGTAATCTTGTGGCGTTTGGCCCACGCGTACCGCCCCCAAAACGAACGACCCGGAAGTCCTCCTCGACCGCCCGATATTCAAATGCGGACCAAACCAACAGGGTGGTTCTGATGGCAAGCCCGATCGCTACCGGTTTGATGCCCCACTTTAGGGGGCCAGCCTAAATGTCCATCCAGCGCGCCCAATGCAAACATAACTGGCACCAAAAAATATGCGTATGCGAACGGAAATTCCACCATCGAATGGACGGCTACGGGGACAACCACCGCCAGACAATACCAAGACACCATGTCGCCGATTGCACGAAGACGACGCCACAACCACGCCCCCGTCATAAGCACAATCAATATGGTCAATGGCAGTCCAATGCCCAGCGCAAGATCCAGCAAAATATTGCATACGTATAGGCCTCGGCTAAACACTGTATGCATCAACGACTGCATTGTGGGTAGTTGACACTTGCTCAACCCCCACCCAGCCATGGGTGTAATAGCATGGCCTGCAGAAGCTGCAGCCAAATAGACCAGCGATTAAAGGCACTGGGTTTTGCCGGCATCGCAACGCCCTGGCAATTGATAAAACTGCCCATCCAAACCGGCCAGTACCAATAGATACAAAATACGCCCCAACCAGTACGACTCACCCAAGGTTTCAGTTGGGCTGCGATAGTTTTGCGCTTGCAAACCACCAGACGCTCAAGACCAGAAAGCCCAGTACACCCGCACGCGATTCTGTGGTTGCTAAACTGATAATCAACACGAGCGCCATCAACGATGCTGCAATGGCCTCCGGAGTTTCTTGGATTCCAGCAAGAGGAGCAGACTGGCGATGCCTATCAGAAGCAATGTAGCCAATTGATTGGGTTGCCCCAGATTTGCACCGGCCGCCGCACACTGGGCATACCGTTAATCCAGGCAAATTCGCTGATAGTTCCAACGCTTTGAGCAACGCTATAACTGCTGAGACCAATGCACCTGCCAACAGACAGCTGCCATTCCTGGCAACCAAGCCAGATTTGTCTCGACTACTGTAATACCCCCAAACCAAGCATGCGATGCACAATAGCAAATAGGCCCAGTCGACAAGCACATCCCCGATAAACGGAATCAACCCAATGCCCCACTGCACGCCAATCAGCACGCACAGCCAGAGCAAAGGCCTTGCAGCAACCGGGGAGTGAAACGGTAGAGGTTGCCCTTTCTTGCCTGGGAGAAAACCCAACGCCCAAGCAAAGCACAACGCAGCTAAAACGCCAATACTCACCATGCCAACTGACCCAAGGCAATATGTGAAGTGGCTGCATCCAACTGGCAAACAGCAGCAAAAAGCCTGACAAGTACATAAGTAAATACGCAAAAAAAACGCCCCAAATGGGGCGTTCAAAAAACCATTGAATGGCTTAGTTGCCGCGGCAAGAACCAGGCAAGTATTTTGGTGTAATGCCATTGGTGGCACCTGGTCCGCAGATCCATTTGTAAACAGTAAGGCTCACATCCGTGCTAGCGAATGCAGCACCGGTGGAGTCTTTGGACGGGGTCAGCTCTACAGTTCCGCCTGTTACTACAGGGTTTCCGGTGTTTTTAATATTTTGGCTGACCACCGTGATTTACCTGTGCCATCAGTGGCAATAGACTTTCTTATTACCGCGAAGTAGGAACAGACGACTCGCAAGCCCAAGCATTAGCGCCTGGCAAGGAAACGGATGACGACTGGATAGTCTCTGTGATGGAAGTACGGCAACCGGACGCCGCCAGAATGACTTCCGAGTTTTTGGCACGGATGGTGTAGTCTTGTACAGCAGGCAAAGCCACCGCAGCCAGGTACCGATGATCGCCACAACGATCATCAATTCGATCAGGGTAAAACCCTTTTGCATATAGCGCTTCATTTGAAACTCCTTGCCGAAAAAATAACAAGAACGATAGAGCAGGTTTCGTGCCAAGGCGTTCTAGGCATCAACCTTCCAAAGAGCGACGGCAATTTCGACAGAAATGGATGAAGTAAGGGCAATTTTTGGCGCAATGTATTTTGTTTTGACATTTTTGTCACAAATACCGTCGGCTATTTGATACAAACCTGCCGCACCATCTTCAAGTCCGTCAGCCCCATCATGATCTTCTCCAAGCCGTCCATTTTTAAGGTTCGCATGCCACCCTCTACCGCAGACGCAAACAACTCTGACACGCGTGCGCGCTCCTGAATGAGTTTTTTTGACACCATCATCCGCCACCAGCACCAGTCCAACCCGGCCTTTGTAGCCTGTCTTTCCACATTTCTCACAGCCAACCGCCTTGTAGAGCTTGATGTGACCATCCTCACCATAGGTTTTGAGCCAGCTATCCACAAGCTTTTTTCGTTCGCCCTCTGGGTCGGCCTGCCAGGCTTTGGAATGGCGTAGCTCTTCGGAATACTCTGTCACGAAAAGACGAAATTCGTCAGCGTTCGGGCACGTAGGCAACCTTGGTAGTCGCACAATTTCTTAAGTAAGGCTGAGCCAAGATACCCAAGAAGGCATCGGCAAAATTGAAAGGTCCATGCCCGTCCATCAACCGCGTGATGGACCCGGGTGCCGAATTGGGTAAGGAGAGAAGACCAGGTGGCCAGTCAACGATGCCTCGACGCCCATGGACAATTGCTTTTGTCGCGCGACCCACTCCACCGTGATGATGTCGGGGTCCGCCCGCAAGAAGGCACGCGGTGATGAGTGAAGTCAATTCCCGCTTTTTGTTGACCTGAACCCGTCGCAACCTCTGGGTGATTGACCGGGTCCTCTGGAACAGTCCTGATTTTGGTGTCTGGTGTTGAGAAACTTGAGAATGGAATGCAGGTGGTGGTTTTGCCGGTTCCAGTTGGGCCACATACATAAACAGACCGTAGGGTTTGCTGACCGTAGCCTCCGGCCGCGCCTTGTTGTGCGGAGTAAGCCCCAGCTTTTCTCCAACGGAATGGCTCGTGCGGCCAGAATCCGTATGACCACGTCTTCCACGCCGCCTGCAGAAGGAATGGGGCTACACGCAGTTCAACGTCCAACGGGCCGTATTTCTTGAACTTGATCTTTCCGTCTTGCGGTTTGCGGCGCTTGAAAACGTCTAGTCACATGATCTTCAAGCGCGAAATTATTGGCGGAAGTGCGCAGGCACTGAGCATACGGCACCAAGCCGCCATCAATGCGAAACCGAATACCGGTCTGAACTCGCCGGGCATGTGGTTCCATTATGAGAATGCCGAGGCCTTTTGTTTGTAGGCATCGATAATCACTTTATTGACAAATTTGACCAGTTCATTGTCATCGGCAGCGGACTCAATGAGTCGTCATTGAAGCTGTCGTCAACCGGCCCGCCGTCCATGCCAGCGAGCAGTTCGTCAACCGTGGTTCCGTTTGCTAAGGCGCTAAACAGCTGCGCCAGCGTTTCTGAATTCGGTCTGCGTGGTGACCCGGCACGCAAATTTTGAAAATACGGGGATAGACCTGCGGCACAACCTGCGAGCTACGTTACCGCCCTTCAGGGTCCATGCATACAAGATTACCAGCCTCGGGCGACTCCTCCAGTGGAATCCAGCCCTGCCTTACCATGAATTCCTGCTTGAGCGCACCGTGCAACATTTCGGAGCGTATGCGACCTGATTGAACGCTTCATAGGGGAACACCAAAAACTTGCCCAGCGAAGGGCCAACGTGAAGCGGCTTGATTTGTACTGCGCCTGAGCAGGAATTCTACGGACCGTCCTTCTGCCCGCGTGTTCTGAATACTTGGCTGAGCCTCATCGTCGGTCAAAGTCCGACCGCAACCAGTGGATCGTATTTTATTGCCTTCTGCGCGGGGCAGATCCTACGCCATCGGGCCCGTTGGACGGATGGCAGTGGCCAGTGTCTTGAAAAAAGTTCTGCTACACCATCGACTTCCAAGTCGCCAAAGGGCTCATCACTTTGTTGTTCATAACCCGCGGCACGCCATGCAGGGTGCTTCCCTCCAAAATAGGTGTTACCAGCATTTGCTTCTGGTGCGGGGTAGCCCGACCGTTTGTCCACCACTTTCAAAGGTTAGCGCAGGATGGACCTGCTTTGAGGGCGTCATCATCATAGAGACATCGGTCAAATTTAGCAACTTGCGGCTGAATGCAACATAACCGGCAATGCTCTGAGGAGAAATGGGCGCTTAAGGTCACCCCCGCTATGAGGCCCGCTTTTATCTTGGAAACAATGGACGATTGGTCTTCATTGACGGCAGTACAAGGTCAATCGATCCATTGGGCAACTTGCAAATATCCTCTCTGGCTTCTAGCATGACGTGTTCCTAGGTTTTCCGTGTCATGAAAGCGCGAAGTCTCATTGGTGCAGTTGCCAGTAAAACAGGGCTTCAAAAGCATGCCCCGCTTTTTTTCGACGGCAGCTTTTGTGATTCAAAGAAGGCCTAAGCCCGATGCTTTCTCGGATGTTCCTGCCGGTACGACGGTACTCTTACATTTCAAACTCCTGCCCGGCACGCAACC
>NZ_JADJKN010000003.1:0-36218 GCF_016705985.1 Candidatus Aalborgicola defluviihabitans | reverse complement strand
GATCTGAGCGATGGTTCCCGCTTCAGCCAACGTATTCGCCGACGCCGGCCCAGCAATTAACCCTACCCTGCGTTACACCTCCACACAGGCGCTGTACGAAGGCTTGCTGGCCAATGGCAACGATGTGGGCAGTGGTTCGCGCACTGTGCGCCAACTGGTCGTTGAGCGGCTCATCCACCCTGATTGCAACGAAGGTGCCCTCCCGGTCAAAATCGGTGTCATGACCGACTTTGGCCGAATTTATTCTCGATACGCTTACCACGAGAAATTCTGCAAAAACACTGGACGCACAACATGTCGCACCACATACGCCACAGGCACGCAGGAGCCGAGTTGCGTATTGTCGGCATGGGCAAGCTTGCGCACGAACTCAATGTATAGCGACATTGATCTCATCTATATCTACGACCAGGATGGGGAGACTCGGCAATGCCGAAGGCAGAAAACCGCGTATCCAACCGTGAATACTTCGGGCGTTGGCGTCAAGGCCATTTATGCGCTGGTGGGCGACACCACGGAGCATGGCTTCGTCTTTCGCTTCGACAAGGCGCTGCGCCCCAACGGTAACCCTGGACCTCCCGTGGCTTCGTTTGGGGAAAGTCGGAAGAGTATTTTCACGTTCAGGGGCGCGAGGAGAGAGCGTTTTTGCACCGCTCAAGAGCCGGGTGGTGGCCCCCACGTCGATTGGATCGGCCTGCGCGCTAATCGCAGCGGGCGATGCCTTTTGTGTTCCGGCGCCACCCGGACTACAACGTCTTTGAAGCGCCTGCGCGTGCTGCACCGCCAGATCCGCGACCACGCCACCAAGCGCAGCGCCGGCAAGCCCGAGCGCAACAACGACGTCAAACTCGCGCGGCGGTATCCGCGAGATCGAATTCACCGCTCAACCAAGCGGCAGGTGGTGGCAGGTGGCTGGTTCCCGAGTTGCAGCAATCGCTCCACGCAGAGCGCTTCGAAGTTACCGGGCCTGTGCTGGCTCGATGCCGCAGGCCACGGCCGAAGCATTGGGTCCCGGCGTATGTATTTTTGCGCCCGGTGGAGCACCGCATCCAGTACCCGGACGACCAGCAGACCTGTCGTGCTGCCCACGGCTGATCCTGAGCCTGAATGTGGATTGGTTTGGCCCGGACGCTGGGCTTTCAGCGAACTTGCGCCTTCTGGGTGAGCTTGACCGCCACCGTGAACTGGTCGCCCAGAGTTTGACGCTCCTGCTCGGTGGTGCCCGAAAGAATGCAAGGCTGTGGTGCGGTGCGGCAAAGGCTTCACCAGCACTAACGACTTCGACGCCCTACTGGCCCCACCACCGTTTGATGAGCGGGTGGCGATTTGTCACCACCCCGCGTCTTTGCCCCAGCGGCAACCCGCATGTTCAGCCCGGCTGGTACTACGCACAGCGCATGGTTGGCCGAGGCCGTGTCAGTGAAGACGCCGCAGTGGCTACCGACTGATTGAACCCTGCTGCGGCGCGAGAGTTATCTGGCTTTGCTACTGAGCGCCCTGTTGTGCATGAGCGCCTTCTGCATGCTGGGCGCTGCTCGCTGGCCTGCGCGCTACCTGTTCAAACACCCCGGCGTCATCGACGAACCGGCAGGCAACGCCCTGTTCGAGGAACTATTTGACCCCGCTGATTTTGAGCAGGAACTGGAACGACGATCAGTGCCTTGCAAAGCAGCGGCGAAGATGACGATGAGGCCCTGCTTGACTGCCGCGCCCGCCCACCATGCGGATGTGTTCCGCATTCCGGCGCGCGACGTGTGAAGGGACGCTTAACAGTAGAACAGGTTGTGACCCTCAGCGCCCGGCCGAAGCGGTATTGCGCGCCACCACCCGCTGGTGCTGGGAACGGCTGAAGAACTGCCACCGGCCGGAATGCTGCTTTGGCATCATTGCTCTACGGAAAACTGCAGGTAGGCAAGGAGTTGGCCATGGCAGGGATTTGACATTGTGTTTGTCTACGACGACCCGGATGACCGAGCCGGCGTGAAGCTTACGCAGCCCCGTGCGCAAGTTGATCAACTGGCTCACCGTGCCAGACCGGCGAAGTGGACTTGTACGAAATCGACACGGCCTTGCGCCCCAACGGCAATTCAGGGCCTTTGGTCACCAGTTTCGATGCCTATTCGAATTATCAACAGCAGCGTGGCAGCAATACGGCCTGACTTGGGAACACTAGTAAGCATGACCCGGCCCGCTGTGTACTGGGCGATGCCACGCTGCAGGCCCGCTTGATGCGATGCGCGAAGCTGTGATCAGCGCCGAGCGGGATAACCAGGTTGCTCGCAGAAATTGACAACATGCGCGACAAAGTACGCAGTGTTCACCCGGTGCGCGGGCGCTGTTTGACATCAAACACAGTCCCGGCGGCATGGTGGACATCGAGTTTGGTGTCCAGTTTCTGGTGCTATCCCAAGGCTACCGCCATCCTGAACTGCTGGCTAATGCCGGCAATATTGGTCTTGGCAACGTGCTCAAGCCTGCAGGCGGCCGCCGCCAGCACCGGTAGGCGATGAAGCCGCACAGGCCTACCGCAGCCTGCGCTAAATCCAGCACCGTGTCCGCCTCAATGAAGAAACCCACCCAGATTGAGGCGGTTGCTGGTCGCCCACGAACGCGCTGCTGGGCTGGCCTTGTGGGAGGTGGTTGGTTTGCTGCCGCATCCGCGCCCAGGCCGCCTAGTTGCTTGCACGGATGCGCTGCAGTAGGCGGGGTGGTTGAATAGCCTTCGCCAACAAAGGTAGCGCTGGCGTCCGCCCCAGCTGGCCATGCATCAGCGCGGTTTCCGGTAGCACATCCTGGGTCGTAGTCACCGCCTTTGACCAGAATGTCCGGTCGCAGCCCGCAATGATTTGGACCGTGTCCTCATCAAAACCAAGTAACCAAGTCAACGCACTGCTGGCTGGCCAGCGACAATGGCCCGGTCCATCTCCCGGGTTCAGCGGGCGATCTTCGCCTTTGCATAGCCGGCGCACCGAGGCGTCGGTTGGCAGCGCCACGATCAGGCTGCTACCCAGCGACCGGGCCTGCTTTCAGCATGACAGCGCCTCGGTGCAGCACGTCAAAACACCATTGGCGTAAACACCCAGGGGCGTGGCAGGCCGGATAGGTGTGTCAACAGGTCGCTGCGAATGCAGATTTTGGACAAAAAGGCGGGGTTGGTCGTGGGTGCGTGTATGATGACAATGTTAGCAGGCACCCTGCGGACGCAAGAGCGGCACCTCTGTGGCGATCTGCCGATGCGAAATCCCGAACCCACCCACTCACTCCACCTGCCCTTCGTTTTCCTGATGGAAAAGCGCCACTTCCTGATTGATTCTGCTATGAAGACCTTGCAGCTATAGTGCGACGCGGAGGCGGGGTTTGTACGTTGAAGCGGTCGATCTGAGTGCGGTCGTCATCTCCGCTTGTTAAGCACTAACCGGGAAAGCTGCTGACTGGAAATCGAGCCTGACGCCGGGGTTCCCACCCGTGCACGCAACGTTGCAGTCATGTTGCGGCAACCTGTGCAGCGGTATTCGCCCGTCGCCTCCAAAGCACCATTGGCGCGCGGTCAACTACCCGCTGGATAGTTGGCTGCTCCCGCATTCGCGGCATTTGTAAAAAGTCTTGAACGTGGTCGCCTGGGAGCCATGCACTTTAGTACCAGCGCACCGCTTGGGAAGTTCAAAAATGTAAAGTGGTGTGAGAAATGGCACGTTGTACTGGGGCGGCGCGGGAAAACCCGCTGTATCTCCGGAATCGCTTTGCAAGCTGACCTGTTGTATCAGCTTGTCGTCAAACGGACCAGGTTGGGGTAGTCGGTGCGCCAGTCGATCTGCGGGAATCGGAAATCCAGTACCCCAACGACAGCCCACGGCCATATCAGCCAGGCTGAAATGAATGCCACCGCAAAACGGCTTCTCGGCCAGGCCATGACTCATGGCTTTCACGGTGGCATGGACCTTGCCCAACTGGCGGTCTATCCAGGCCTGGCTGCGCTGGGCCTTGGTTCGCCCGGACCAGGTGGCTTCCAACCGCGCCAGAATGGCGGCGTCCATCAAGCCGTCGGCCAGGGCCTCCCAGGTCTTGATTTCGGCGCGCTCGCGGCCTACCGGCGGAATCAGCTTGCCCACGGGCGACAGGGTATCGAGGTACTCCACGATGACGCGGGAATCAAACAGGGCCTCGGCACCTTCCATGATCAGGCAAGGCACCTTGCCCAGAGGATTGGACTCGGAAATGGTCGTGTCGGCACTCCAGACGTCCTCGGGCACAAAGCGGTGTAGTCCAGTTTCTTCTCCGCCATGACGACGCGCACTTTGCGGACATAGGGGCTGGCGGTGGATCCGAGTAATTTCATGGGTGCTCAACTGTTTCAGGAACGGCCATTCTATCCATTGGGGGGTTACAGCAACCTGTCGGCAGCCCATGGTGGCGTACAACCTACAATTCGGGCATGACTTTCTCCTCCATTTCCGCCCTTTCCCCCCTGGACGGCCGCTATGCCGCCAAATTGGCCGCGTTGCGCCCCCTGATGAGCGAACAGGGCTATATGCACCGCCGCGTCCAAGTCGAAGTGGCCTGGCTCATCGCCCTGAGTGACGCAGGTTTTGCCGAATTCAAGCCTTTGACACCCGGAGCACGTACTTACTTGCTAGGCTTGGTAAAGAACTTCTCCGAAACCGACGGCGAGGCCATCAAGGCCATCGAGAAGACCACCAACCACGACGTGAAGGCGGTGGAGTACTGGATCAAGTCCAAATTCGAAGCCCGCCCCGAGTTGCTGGCGGCACAGGAATTTGTGCACTTTGCCTGCACCAGCGAAGACATCAACAACACCAGCCACGCCCTGCAACTCAAGGGCGGGCGCGACCTGGTGCTGCTACGGCGCTGGACGCGGTCATCGCCAAGCTGCGCGCCATGGCCCATGCCTTTGCCGAGGTGCCCCTGCTCAGCCGTACCCACGGCCAGACCGCCAGCCCCACCACGGTGGGCAAGGAAGTCGCCAACGTCGTGGTGCGCCTGGCCGCTGCGCGCGACAAAATCGCTGCCGTCAAGATCATGGGCAAGATGAACGGTGCCGTGGGCAACTACAACGCCCACCTCTCGGCCTGGCCCGACTTCGATTGGGAGGCCTTTAGCCGCCGGGTCATCGAAACACCGGAACCCCTGGGCCTGGGCCTGACCTTCCAGCCCTACAGCATCCAGATCGAGCCGCACGACTACATGGCCGAGCTGTTCGACGCCATGGCCCGCGCCAACACCATCCTGATCGACTGGTCGCGCGATGTCTGGGGCTATGTGAGCCTGGGCTACTTCAAGCAAAAGCTCAAGGCCGGCGAGGTGGGCTCCAGCACCATGCCGCACAAGGTCAACCCCATCGACTTCGAAAACGCCGAGGGCAACCTGGGTCTGGCCAATGCGCTGCTCAAACACCTGAGCGAAAAGCTGCCCATCAGCCGCTGGCAACGCGACCTGACCGACAGCACCGTGCTGCGCAACATGGGCGTGGCGCTGGGTTATGCGGTGCTGGCCTACCAGTCGCTGCTGACCGGATTGAACAAGCTGGAGCTCAACGAGGCAGCCATTGCCACCGACCTGGACGCCTCGTGGGAAGTGCTGGCCGAGCCGATCCAGACCGTGATGCGCCGCTTTGGCCTGCCCCAGCCGTATGAACAGTTGAAGAAATTCACCCGTGTCGCGGCGATGACACGCGAGCTGATGCAGGGGTTTATTGCCGGTCTGGACATTCCCAGGCCGAAAAAGACCGCCTGCTGGCCATGACGCCGGGCAGCTACACGGGCATGGCCGCCGAGCTGGCGCAAGCGCGTCTGATGGCCCTCAAATCCACCATTTTCAAAGTCAATCTGCAGATTGCCGACATCGACCACGGCTACTACGCCGACCACGCGCTCACGCTGGCGCGCCACCCCAGCGAGACCGACGAGCGCATGATGATCCGGCTGGCGGCGCTGGCGTTGCAGGCCCACACACTGCAAGGTGTCTGCAACGGGGACGGCACGCTGGCATTCGGCGCGGGCCTGTCGGACCCGGAGGACCCGGACGTTTCCCTGACGGACTTCACTGGCCGCAAACGCGTGTGGATCGAAGTCGGCCAACCGGAAGACAAACCCCTGCAGAAAGCCTGCCAGAAGGCCGACCAGGTCGTGGTCTACGCCTTCAACCACGCGGCGGAAGTCTGGTGGAAGGGCATCGAAAACAAGCTGACCGCATGGACCGCCTGCAGGTCTGGCGGGTGCCCACGGAATCATCCCAGTCACTGGCCAGCTGTTGGCGCAGCGCAGCATGCAATTGCAAGCCACCATCCGGGAAAGCGTGCTGACCCTGGGAGATGAGAAAACCACGGTAGATCTGGAACCCATACGCTGGAAATAGGTGCTAGCCCTCGTCAAATAAGCTCAACCAGCTATTGATTTGATAGTGCACCAAACCCTTCAACGGCCCGGTCGGCGTATTTGTTGAAGCGCCGCCGTCCCCCTGTCCGTAATGCGTCGCCAGTGGCTCGCTTTTCCACCGGAGTCATTTGCGGCCAAAGCTGTACCTCCTCGAACGTGCGCCCGCAGCCCTTGGACACGGCATCCCCCGGCTGGTGGAACAAAATAGCAATGCAAGGTGTCGGGGTGGTGGCGTACCAAAGGCGCTATGCTGATAACGCCGCTTCGCGACATCTCGTCAACACGCATTACCCGTGAATAAACCATATGGGCGTAAATTTCTGCCAGTACGCGGGTATGACCTGGCAGCGAAATGCCATCAACCGAAGGTTCGTGCTGGCGCCAGTAGTTGATGGCCACCCCAGATCGGTGATGTGGATGTACGCCATTCAGGGTGGCGGCAAATCCAGCAGCGCGCGTTGTCTTGCGGTGGGTTCTGTCTGAATGCCAGCGCATGAACCGCCAGTTCCACGCCTTCGGCCAAGAAGATATGCTGAAACCACCTTGCGACAAAAACTTCATCAGCGACTTGTTAGTAAAACCCGTTTTGTGTGCATAGAAATCCTGTCCGCTGCTGACAATTTCGACTGGAAGCCCGCGTACATCACATCGTGTGCCGATATCGGACCAGCTGACTCATACAAAACGTCATCCAGATCGAGCGTGCCGTTTTGCACGGCTGCGATGACTTTGGCAATGTCGGGCACACGAATTTCGGCAAAATCCATCATCTTTCAATATATGCACAAACCCTGCAACACTTTTAACCTTCGTGGCGATAGTAATGTTCCGAAAGCGCGAGCAATACAACGCGTCATATTGACCCGGCTCCAACGACATAAGCCTCGCATCGCAAACCAGTCCGGATTGCCGCGCTCATCATCCAAAAGGTCATGTTGCCACCCGTCGAAATAGGCAGGGATCGGTATCAACTTGCTGTTCTCTCCAACGTTGAGAACCTTGTCCGACGAAGAAGAAGTTTGTAGCTTCGGTCACGACCGGAAGCTGCTCAGCCCGTCGGCGAGTAAAAAATACCGTTGATGGTTTCAATCAAGATTCCCAAAACGAATTACCCTTGCAAGTATTTGAAATCGCTATGAAGAGCGGCAACACACATTCTATATACGCACAAAGCCCCAATGATTAAGCATCCTCAACATGAGGTCCATAGCCGCTTAGAATGAACCGTTCCCCATGTCGGGGAGTGATGTCAAACTGGAAATTCACATGTTTAATTGGTTGAGCGCAAAAATGCTGGAAGCATTTGTTCGAACTGGCTGGAGTTGGTCACTGAGTTTGTGCCCAATGACCCAAGTTATGAAGCCAAACGTCAGTCCAAGGTCAACTATGCCAAAGAGAAGATGCTTAAGGAATTAAGCAATTCAAACAAGAAGAGATATTGAACTTCTACAAAACCGCCAAGCTTGAATGCTTTCTGGGACTTGAAGGATGCGGGTTACGACCAAAAGCTGGCAGATACGTTGGCGTCCTGATTCTGATTAACCTGCGCGCCCAGTAGCAAACCCATGCTTGATCGATTTCGCCAAGCCTTGCAGCGTCGGTCTGGATACGCCGACTGGTCAAAATACGCCAAAGCCAGCACCCGTAATCAACTCCGAATGCCGTGGACAGCTTGAGAACCAAAGGTAACGCGTTTCTGCAGACGAAAGTTGACTCACGCAGCAGAAGCCTGTTTTCGTGAGGCTCTAGACCACAAAAAGGACGACACGCGGACTTTGATTTGCCTTGGATATGTTTTAAAAGAACAGGCAGATCGGTTGAAGCCCGCATCGTATTGAAGCGCGCCACAAATCCAGTCAACACCGACCCGGAAGTATTCGAAGCGTTCTATTTACTGGGTGAGATCTGTGAAACACAAATCGACCTTGAAGACGCGAAGAAGCATTTCAAAACCAATCTGGTTTGAAAACCGATTTGCCAAGAGCCTGTGAAGACGTCGTACGAATACTGCGGCAACAAGGGCGGCCGAAAGAAGCAAGGAGTTTTTGGAAGAGCAAGTGCGCCTTTGCCCAGACAATACGACTACCGTCTCATGCTTGCCAAGCATGTACTGATGTTTTTGACTTTCAAGGCATGGTGGACCATCCATGGTGGCAGTTGCACGGGGCGTCAAAGACGCGTCGATCAACATGTTGCTTGGGGCCGCACTGTGCCGACTCGAACGCGAAGATGAGGCCCGGTCCCTTATTTTGAAATGGCGCAGGCAGCGGATCCATCGGTGTCCCAGGTAGCGTCGATTACCACCGAGGCTACTTTTACACGCGAAATGGAAATGCGCGCGCAGCAGTAGAACTATTGGATCAGTCAATCAAGCACTGCCGGACTACCTCCTGCGCACCTGTTGCTGCTGCTTAACTTGAGCCATACCGCGATAGAACTGAACCGGTCGTATAAAAGAAGCGGCTCAACACCCGCCCGTGCGGATGAAAGCACCTATCTACCACTACCAACCCCTGCCAGCGGAGGTTGCTGACATTGACACCAAGGTTCTGCGTGTTGGTTTTGTCTTCTGGAGAGTTTAGAGAACACCCGGTGTACCACTTTCTTGTCGGCATCTTGGAGCAAATTGACAAAACCCGATTCCATTTGGTCGCTTTTTCCAATAACCAGTTGGATGACGCACCAACCGCAACATTCAGGACACTGTTTTCTGAATGGACGATGTACAACATCTGAAATCTCGACGGCGCTGTCGCGGACCGCCGGTGCGGGAACAAAGAATCGATGTACTTTGATTTAGCGACATACAGGTGATGCAAGATTGCCGGTTTTTGCGCGCAAACCTGCCTCGGTGCAGTCGCCCTGCTGGCTACTTCGCCAGTAACGGCCTGGGATAAAACGATGGACTACATCATGCAGACGCCGCATGCGTACCCGAAGACTTTGGATGAGTGGTTCAGCGAAAAAGTTATTCGCCCACCCAGTACGCGGCTATGCATGACAACTCCACGGCCAACACGCCCAATCCTCGTAACACCAACTCCACGTAACCAAAACCAATGACCTCCGGGTCCTTTCAACAGGCTGCCAAGATCAATAGCCAAGTTGCGGTGTGGGCCAACGTCTTGGAATCCGTTCCACAATCCCGCTTACGGATTCAAACAAGGCCCTGGACAGTGCCACCATTGCCAACAAGCTCTGCGCAGATGACGCGGGCGGGCATCGACTTGACCCGCGTGGATTTGCTTGGGGCAATGGGTTGGAAGAATACCTTGAAGCCCACCGTGAAATCGATATCCTGCTCGATACTTCCCGTATCCCGGCGGCACAACCACGGCATTTGCGCTGTGGATGGGCGTGCCAACCATTACGCTTCGTGGCGCAACCATGCTCACTGCAAGGTGTGTCCAGCGTTAACGGTGTCCGTTTGACCGAGTGGATTGCCAACAGCGAGGCGGAGTACGTGAACACGCCGCGGGGTTTGCCTGCGACACAGATGCGCTTGACCTCGCTCCGTCACCAGTTAAGAGCCATCGCTGAAAGCTCCCACTCTTTGACTGCAAACTTTTCGCCACCGATCTGAAATGCAATCCGCGTCATGCACAGAAAAACTGGTCAACCCTCGCGGCCCCACAAACCCACAGTGATACGCATACCCCATGAAACTCATTACCAAATGGTTGCTAAGCGCGGCATCCCTGCTGTTGGTCGCCTATCTGTACAGCGGCGTGGAAATCAAAAGTTACTCGGCAGCACTGATTGCTGCGCTGGATCGGGCCGTTCAACACGGTTTTGCGGCCTATTCTGGTCATCCTGACTTGCCGGTAACGGTGGTGACGCTGGGGTTGTTCCTGCTTGTGATCAACGCCCTGATGTTCTGGTCAGCGGGTCCGGCACCCGGACGGCTTCACCGTGGCGGGACGGCGCGGCGCTGATTGGCTCCCCGTTTATTCCGTGCTGGGCATCGTTATTGACTCAGCGCTCCAGCGCCCGTTCCGAACTAATTGCTCCACCTGTCGGGTGCGGGTGTCAGTGATGGACGCCTCGAAGCGGTCCACGGCCGTACCTTGTTTGCGAACCCAGTCCTGGAGCTGCTTTAGCGCGCCAACGTGCCGGGTAGTCCAGTTGCGCCATTATTGATCTCGGCCTGCGCCCGTATGGAACTGAGCGTGCGGCCCTGTGCGGCGTAGATACTGGCCAACAACTGCCATGCTCGCGTCTTTGGGGTGTTCGCCACCCAGGTTTGCAGGGTTTGAATGATGGCCAACAAATCGCGTACCGGCAACGAATCTGGCGGGGCGCCCGTGGCCGAGGTCGCAGCCTTCAGCCAGGTTTGCGCTGCGAGGAACCTTTCCGCACGACTGGTCGGAATTCCGGAGCAGCACTACCCTGGGACAGCAGGCGCGATGCGCGCGCAGTGTCATCCATGGCCAGCCAACCCACACCCAACAACTGTGCCAAACGCGCAGTTGCTAAATGTTACGAGTCACCTCGGTCAAACGCAGCCAGAAACCCTGTGCAGCGGAATGGTCACGCAGTTTGATGGCAGCCAGTGTCGCCCTACAGCGTGGCGGCTTGCTGCGCCGCAGTGGTCTTGCTGGCAGCGTGGGTTCGGCCTGTTGTAATGACCAAAGTTCGGCAAGGCATCCACGGTCGGTTGGACAGCACACCTGCCCGTGCGGACATCATGGCCTGATCGGCCTCCTGCATCGCCCTGACGCACCCTTGTGGTGCGGACCGGAACAACTCCCGGTCGGCGCGATGCGGGACTGCATGTCCGACATGCGTTCGGTACTCAATGGGTGGCTGCGCAGGTACGGAAAATTACCAGAGTCGTTCAACCGGGAAGCCTTTGCTGGAGTTTGGCAAACATGCTCACAAAACCCCGTGGAGCAAAACCGGCCTGGGTAGCGACACCAAAGCCCACCTGATCGGCCTCGCGCTCCATGTCGCGGGAGAAATTGAGCGCTGGCTCTGGGGCCCCACCGCCTGACCTGCCCACAATCATGGCATTGGCAGCATCGGGGCTTCTGCCCGCAGCCAATATGCCCAGAATCATGGCGCCCAACAACCAGGGTGCCTGCTGACTTTGGCGCGTCATCAGGCGCGCAATGTGGCGCTGCGTGACGTGGCTGAGCTCGTGGGCAAGTACCGACGCCAATTCGTCGCGGCTGGTAACAACGGCAATCAACCCCAAATGCAGTCCCACAGGCCCCGCAAAGCAAAGCAGGCGTTTAGTGCGGTCCCGCCCCAGAATGACCTCCCATGCATAGGTTTCATCCTTGTTCGCGTGATCTCGCCGCGCTGGCGTACGCCGCAGCGAGCAAAGGTTGCCAGATGCTTTGCACGTATTCCGTGAGGATTGCATCATCCACGTAGTCTGGGTCGCGGTAGAGCTCACGCGCAATGCGGTCGCCCAGCCGGCGCTCGGCGCTGGGGGGATCGTGTCGGTGCCATCACCGAGATTAGCAAAGTGGCAGCCGATGTGCCTGCCGGCGACCACACTGGTGACTTGGGCGGTTGCCACCGTCAGGCACCACCACTTGTTATAATAAACATAGCTGCTTGTGCAGCAGCGACGAGGGCTAGTGCTCGATTTTGCTTATAGATCACAGTCAAAATGAATCCAGTGGCATAGTGGCTAGGATTTGCGCCGTGAGGGGTCCAGAAGACAGTCCAAACGGCCTTACGCCCAACCTAGTGCGAGCACACCACGTTATGCAGCCTGGCGTCTGGCGCTGGCCAACACGCTGTCGATGTCGGAGGCCTGGTGGAAACCGCCTCTTTAGCTGGCTGACGGGCTTGGCTGCCTTTCACCACATCGGTACTGCTTGTGCATAAGACTTGCCTGCGGTCTGGTCGCGCACCCGGGAAACGCCTTGTGAGAAACAGCCATGGTGGCATCCATGCTTTCCGGCTTTTAAGGGGCGAACCGCCAGCAGGGTCGGTCCCAACAATGGCAATGCTCTCATACCTGCGGGTGTTTTGTCCAGCGCCCGGCGGAACTTCCACAGCATGCACCACTCTCGAAACAGGTCAATCTCAAACACCATGTGCACCGGGCGGGCCATGCTGACGGTCCACAAACCATAGGCCAGCGCCTCCCAGCTGAAGCAGCACAACCACCGACAGGTCCCAGTCAACTCCCTGTGCGGCTTGGCGGTTGAAAAACCGCCAGTGATCAACGGCCAAGAATGACATCCACGCTGACCACTAGCAGAAACAACTCACGTCCGCCCGAAATTTCGATAGGGATAGGGCCCAAACACCAAACACCAGTGCGCCGGCAAAAGCGGCAATCAGCAACTGGCTGCCGATGGACGGCACTGGCCGTCAGGCGGTCACGCCAGAACTGGGGTGCGTTTGTCAACATGTTGTATATCGTCCGCCAAATGGAAGGCGAGAACACTGGGGTAGCGCAGGTAAGTTCCCGATTTTCATACCAAATCCATCCATGCCTACTAACCCATTTTGACACCCGAGGACAAGCCCACATGGTGGATGTCGCCGGGAAACTGCCACCCGCCGAATTGCCATTGCCACCGGGTCATTGAATGCAGCCTGCCACGCTGGCGTTGATCGAATCAGGCAACGCCAAAAAGGCGATGTGTTGGGAACGCCCGCATCGCTGGCATCCAGGCGCCAAGCAGACCAGCACCTTGATCCTGCTGTGTTACCCTATCGCACTGGACGCGCTTGCCCATGGACTTTGCTAGCGCCTGCCAGGCGCTACGCAGGCCGCACGGGTTACCTGCACGGCCACCGCAGAAACGGTAGGCCCAACGGGTGTGGAATGGAGGCACTGACCGCCGTTCAGGGTTGCCCTGCTCACCATTTACGACATGCAAGGCGGTGGATCGTGGCATGACCATCAATGGTGTGCGCTTGGTGGAGAAACACGGCGGCAAGTCAGGGAGCTTTGTGGCCAGCTGAGGCCGCAGTCCACCGCGCATAGGCGTCAGGGAACGCTGCCTTGTATCGTTGCAAATAGTAGGCGGCATGGTCATCCCGTCCCAATAGTGTGGCGCTTTCAATCAACTTTTCTATTACCCGCGGCCTGGACGAAAATGCAGCAATTGCAAAGCTTGTTCGTAAATTTGTTCGGCGCTATCTGCGGTCAGGTTTGTGGTGGTTAGTTCCGCGAACTGCACTTGGCTCTGAAATAGCCAATGATTTGCGGAGCTTGTCCATCGTGTTGTCCCGGTAGTGGCTGGACCGCTCGTCAACCGGCAGGTAGATCTGGCTGATGCGCCAATAGTCCCATGCTGCATAGGCGCAACCTGCCAACATGAGTGCAGCCACCACGCAATCCATACGGGCGGGCTTTGGTGACCCCAAGAGTAGCCACGCACACAACCCTACTGCGATCTGAAAACGGTCCGTACCACAATGGATATTCCAGCAAACCGTGCAAGCCAATGAGCGCACAAGTGATTGTCTATGCCATTTGCCGTGTTAGTCCGTCTCGCGCCACGGTTTGGCGCGTAACACTACCCAGAGCCCGGCACCGCACATTGCCCCTGCAATCGGCACCCCCAACTCAACCGCTAGATGCAAGGGCAGATTGTGGGCATTGTCCAAAATGTCACAGAAACGGGCACCGGGATACATCGTCACGAAGTGCGCGTAACCCAGCTCCCCCCAGCCCCATCCGAACCACAGTTTTTGGGTAATGAGATGCAGCACGTTGACCACAGCCTCGGCGGACCGCATGCAGGCCGCGTCAGCCTGAACGCAACCGCGTGCCCAGGCACCGCTGTTCGGCGGGGTCCAGCCCAGCCAGCCACGGCAGACCCACGGTCGCAACCGGATAAGCCAGCGCGGCGGTCAGCAGCACGCGCCGCACAGCGTCGATCGACGATCCCCGCCGCACTGCGGGTAAGCACCGCTATGCACAACAAACCACCGCAAAGACCGGTTCGCGATGACGACGCAACACTGCCCATTGCCGTGAGCGCAGCGGCTGCAACAGCCAACCGCCGGAAGTCCTTGCATCACCCACCACACCAGGCCGCCAAACCCATTGCCGAGCGTGGCAAACTGGTTGCGTTGACGCAAATTCCCATACGCTTCACCCAGCCCGGTCGTATTTATCCAGGGGGCCAGGGCGGCGCTGTCGCCAAAATACTGCACCAATCCAATAGCAGCGCTGATCAAGGCGGCTACCAACCAAGCACCAGCAATGGCGCGCACCCACGTCTGGCTGCATGCCAGCAGTTGTGGCTGTGGTTACCCCCAAAAACACCCAGCAGTGCCCCGGCACATGCCATGGAGAAAGCCAGGGAACCACGGCTGGGGTTGGCCCAAAGGTAAAGGGATTGAGCCATGGCAGCGTGAGGCAGAGTTCCAGAAAGCACCGAATAGGGTACGTGAGACGATTCACTGCAAAGAAAGAGCCGCTTGACCCGCTAGTCAAACGGTGAGCCGACGCAATGGCTTTACCACTGGAGTGATGGAAAGCCAATTGCCCGCTGTTCGCAAGAAGATATTGATTGCATCCACCAACGCAGATTTGGCTGGTGCACCCATCCACGTCCTGACACTGGTCACTGCATTGCAGACAAGCTTTGATTTTTTCGTTGTTTTGGGAGAGGAAGGGCCAGTTCGCCGCGCTGTTGGCCAAGGGCTCCCAAGCGTGATATTACCTACACTCAGAAGCAGCATCAACCCGATCTGGATTTTCGCCGTCTTCTGGCTTCCTGAAAATTGTCCGATCAGAACGCCCCGACCCGCGGCATGCCCATAGCAAGGCGGCAAGATTGCCCGTATGGCTGGGTATCTCCAGCGCCGCTTTGCCTCTATACGGTCCACGCACAGTTTTGGGAGGTCGCGCGCACTTCCGAGCATCGCTGGTGTACTGGGGAACGGCTTTTTCACACATTGCGGGTACGGCCTACTTGATTTGCTTCAACGCCGACCAGCAGGCTGAATAGATAGACTGAAAATTCGGCCAGATCGGTGCCTGACTGTCCATAACGGTATGCCGGATCACGGTTACCGCGCGAAGGTTGGGACTAGTACTACAGTCGTCATGGCTGCACGCGCTTGTCACGCGAAAGACCATGACATGCTACTGAAGGCGTTTGAAGATTGCCGCGCACCCTTTAGCTGGTGCTGGTTGGCGAAGGAACTGACTCACCTCGTTTCATGCCGGCGCACTGGCGGCGGCGCTAACCAAACACGCGCTAGAGACTGCCTTGGCCTGAGCGACCGTGTGCCGCAACTGCTGGCACAAGCGGGAATATTTGTGCTGTGCTCGCGTTACGAGGGCCTGCCCTGTGATCATCGAGGCAATTGTGCTGGGTCAACCATTAACTGCTACCGAAGTAGGTGTGTGCGAGTTGGTTGAGGATGGTGTCAACGGATTCCGCAAAGCCGGCGGGCAATCAACCGGCACTTTCCACCGTTTGACCGTTTGCAAAGCGACACGGCACTGTGAGTCCGGATGGGGCAAGCAGCCGCGAACGCTACCCGTCGCTTTGGTGACAAGCAAATGGCGATGGCTGGCGCAACGGTACCGTGCCATGCTTGGTGCCGTGTGATGGACTTACCATAACCTATGCACACGGCACCCACCAAAACAACAACACACACTGATCGCGGCAAGATGGTCTCCATCTGTTGCGCGCGGCGACAAAATGCCCAACTGGGATGGTCTTTGCGGGCTGCATCGTTGGTGCTGAGCTACGCCACGCCCGGGGCTGATGTGGCTGGAATGGGCGACACCGCAATTTGCAAAACAGTGCCGGGGTGCACATTGCCCTACCCGCTGTGCGCGCACTGATTCGCCGCGGGAAGCCTGGCTGCCGAGCGCACTAGTATGCTGCTAGTAACAACAGTGATGCCTTTCTCTTGCTGATGTTGGGGTTTGCGCCGTTTCAAGAACCCCATTCACGGGGCGCTGGGATCATTCATTCATGTTTTGGAGCACCGCATGGTTTGGTGGTGGGAGACCGGTTACGCAAACGCATTCGTGCACAGCGCCTAGTTTGCCCTCGGATTCTGGCATCGCCGAACAATCAGGCTTGGTGCGGGAGAGGCGGGCTTAATAGTCGGGACATTGAACTGCATCCGATACCGACCGATCCCGCAGAAGCCTCGGTGCTTGAGGCCTTTGACGGCGTCGCTGACCGGCATGTTGCGCCAACCCCGAGCGCAGCCGATTGTTAGGCAGGCTCAAACTCAGCCACAGCGGTTGTACAGCGTGGAGACCGTTGCCGAATTGCTCAGTGGCCGCAAAATGCTGCCCAGCGAGCAAGACGAACTTTGGGAGCTCGACGGCAACCCCGCCTATGACGTGGCCAAGCGCGCAATGGATGTGCTGATGGTGCTGGCAACCGCGCCAGTGTGGCTTGGAATTTGTTTTTGGCGGCTTAGCCGTGCGCCTGAATTCCGCAGGACCGGCCCTGTACTCCCAAATGCGCGTTGGGCAGAACGGGCATCCATTTCGGCTCTGGAAATTTCGCAGCATGCGCCACCAAGCGCAGGAGTCTGAAGCCCAGTTTGCACAGACGAATGACGCACGCATCACAGGTGTAGGTCGTTTGCGTACGGCGCTGGCGCGGACGAGTTGCCGCAGTTGTGGCAACGTGCTTGCAGGCCATATGAGCCTGATTGGTCCACGCCCCGAACAATTGACGTTTGTGGACGCCTTTGCTACCCGCATTCCGGCCTATACGTACCGCCATTTGGTGCGTCCGGGTTTGACTGGGTGGGCTCAAATACAGCAGGGGTACGCCGACAGCGAAGAAGGTGCGGCTGTTAAGCTCAGCTACGACTTGTATTACGTTGCCCACTACTCCATGGCGTTGGACTTGCTGATTTTCTACAAGACTGTTCGGATCGTACTAAATGGGTTCGGCGCACGATGAGAGCAAATTGGCGAGCCTTGGGCCCGTCTGCTGCACGCAATATTTTTTCTCCACCAGCAAACGCCCTGCTTCACCCATTGTGCGGCGTAACTCGCCATCTGCCAGAAGGCTTGCCAACGAGGATACCCAGTCGTCTGGACTGCTCGCCAAATCTCCTGTCAACCCGTCTTGAACTATTTCTGCATTCACGCCCACATTGGACGCTACGGTGGGTAGACCGCATGCCATGTATTGAATCAACTTATACCCACACTTCCCCTTTTCCCAGGGCGTGTTCAGCAGCGGCATGATTCCGATATCGCAGTCGCGAATGCTTTGCACTTCAGTCGCTTCAGACCAATGAACAACCTCGATTTGCACACCAGGTATCTCAATTGCCCCGCCGCCTATCACGCGGAGCACGAACGGATATTTCTCCGCAAGCTGCGCCAACGCCCCCCGAATCGACTGAATATAGTGAATGGTGCACGGCGATCCAATCCAAACGACGCGCGGTTATCAACGCATTTTGAGCCTGTATGATGTGGATCGAATGGGTACCGTACCAAATCAATAACGGTTGGCACAATTTCTACCCACGGTGCACCAGCGGCGCGCGCGCCAGCTGTGCCAGATACTCGTTGCCAGCCACCACAAGCGTGGCGCCGGTCATTATTCATTCAGACGTCGTCCATATACCGAGCGGACTCCACGCCCACCGATGCAGGCCATAGTTGTGAAAATCTGCATCGTCGTAATCCAAAACGTAGGGCACACCCCGCAACAAAACCCGCTCGATCCAAAACGGCCACCACGGTAGCGACTCTTTTTCGATCCAGACGACGTTGAACTTGTGGCGACCCAGTAGTGCTCGTACGCGCTCTGAATATGCGCGAAGGAGGCCTAGAACGCGGTAGCGGCCACGTTGGTAGCGAGCCGCTAGTGCCTCGTCGGATATCAGCGAATGGACCGAAACCTGTAGATCTAATCGTTGAAAATCAGGCAGGTATTGCAGCGTGCGAATACGCGAGGAAGCGCCTAGGCGACCATACTTCGACAACAACAGTAAACGCATATTCGTCATCGGCTAGTATCCTTTAGCCACCATTGCGGTATCCAACACAACAGCATTCGATAAGCAACACAAGTCTCTGCAAGCTGCTCTTTGGAGCCTCTCGCTAAGGCCAACACTGAGCGCGAAAAAATTTCCACAAAAATAGTCGCAGACAGTACACACACAAAGCCAGCGGCAGAAAAGTGTTTGTAAGCATATTGCAGTCGACTTCGAAGTGAATAGAACAGGCGCAAGGCTTTAACTTGTTGAGACGATCCACCACCAAAATGAAACGCGCCGACATCCGCGAGGCAAACACTTCGTCGGCCAGCCAGCCGCGCGCCAAGAAAAATCGACCTCTTCAAAGTAAACAGAAGCGCTTCGTCAAAACCTCGTTGACGAAATAATTCGGAGCGAACTAAGAAATACGCGCCAATTACCTGATCGACCTCTACAACGGCATCTGATTGTCCAACTCCACTTGGCAAACCAGCTGCTTCTGTCGATCGTAGACCTAGCGCGAACCTGACAATAGACCATACGCTGGGGAAACGCGCAGCGCTTGTCGAGTAATCTCCACGCTGGTCCTCTAACCGCACCCCGCAAATTCCAATATCTGCGCTGCTAGGCTGCGCCATAAATTCCACCGTGCGGGCGAGCGTGCTTTGGTACAAGCGGACATCTGGATTCAAAAACAAGACTAGTTCACCGGTTGCCAACGCTGCACCCTGATTGCAAGCGGTTCCAAAACCTTGTTGTCGTCATTGACCACCAGATGCAGTGGTAATTGATTTCTGTCAGGCCTTGGGCGGAGCTTATCTGTCGAAGCGTTATCTACAACGATAACTTCATTAAGCGCAATACCTGCCATGTCCGCACCAACAATTGACCGGCAACAATCTCCAAGCATGTCACCGGTGTTCCAATTAACTATAACAATAGAAACTGAAATACTCACTTCTTGACCAATAGAAAGTCTATTTCGTAACAAGAAATAATACCGGTCAACATGTCTTCATAAAATTCTTGATTGTATGCAAACAGATTGACAAGCCACTGCACTATCTTTTTAAAACCATACCGCAGATAAAATGGCGGTGATGATTTAAAGAGCAGCGAGACTCGTTGAATTTTCAAGACGGCTTTATGCCCATAACTCGGTACTTTGCGGGAAAAAATATTACATTCCGCGAAGTAACAAAAGGTATAGAGTCCGAAAGGGGTTTTATGCGTGGGATCTGAATAATAATACGGATTTGAAAAATGAGGAACAATAACTCTTAATTCCCCGCCAGGTTTCAGGACACGTTCCACTTCTCTGACTAGCGCCCCGAGATCCGACAGATGCTCCATGAAATGACTGGAATTGATGCCATCAACCGAGGCGTCCGGTAGTAACGCAAGTACTTCATGCACATCACCCACGATATCAACGCCTTGAAATTGCAGGGTATCGATGCCAATACTGGTTGCATCTTTCTTCCTCGGGCCACACCCTATATCTAATATGACCGGAGAGAGCCCATGCCCGATTTTAGAAATAATATTTCCTGTATCAACTATCATATCTAGAAATATATTTAAATACTAATTTAAAATTCATCGCATTACCACTCATCGCCAATAAAGGCAACGGGAAAATCAGGGTTTGATCTATCAAAGTCTTGGATTGTTCAAAGAATTTCCTGAAATGCCATGGCAATACAATAAGAAAATCAATTTTTTTGTCTAATAATTCATTCTCTGGAATGATTGAAATCCACGTACCAGGGGTGTAGCAGTCGAATTTTTCTGCATTTACCTCACCGACAAAAGAAATGTCTTTGTCTGACAAACCACAATATTGAAGTAACACATTCCCCTTTGTTGATGCGCCTAGCGCAGCAACTGTCTTGCCGTCGGCCTTGGCACGGGCAATGAAGGCAAGCAAGTCGATCTTGGTTTGCGCAATCCGGTCAGCAAACTCATAGTACGGTACTAGTGTGTCAAGACCCAGCCGATTTTCTTGGCTCAATATTTCCTGCACATCAGACGAAACAGTCGACTTGTTTAATGCTTTGACGACCGCAATTGAAAAACTACCGCCATTTACGTCATTGAATTCCACGTCCAGAATCTTGAACCCCACCCGCTCAGCCATCCACTGAATCTGTCGCAAGGCATAAAACTCTAGGTGCTTGCGACATACCGTGTCATACGAGTTCGTTGCTAGCATTGTCGGCATGTAGCTTTGCTCGAAAACCCAAATCCCGTCGTCGGCGAGCACTTCGTGAACTTCTCGCATGAAGTCCATCGGTGATTCGAGGTCATAAAACATCGAGAAATGACGTCACTACTTTGGCTTTTCGCCGCCTGGAGGTGCTCGGTCAACAAATGGGAAGAGAAAAAAATTCGGAAAATGAGTTTGATATGGTTGGGTAATAGCTGTGAACTTGACGCCGGTCGGGTCTATTCCCACCAGTTCAAGATGGTGTGGATAGGCCTGCAGTGTCGTACTGTCGTTGCTACCTATGTCCACAATCAAGTCGCCTGGAAGTCAATGCCACCAGAGTCTGAATGCGTTGTACTTTGGCATGCAAATGTGCCACCATACTGGCGTTCAAACCTGAGCGATAGCCATAGTTCTCACCGTACATCTCGCCCAGATCGTAGGAATGCTCAAGTTGCAGCAAACCGCAGACATCATCACCACCATAACACTTGACCAACCGAAGCGGCCCTGAGGTTACTTGGGCGTTCTTTTCGCGAGGAAACACGCCCGTCAGCATTTGTTCGCCCAAGTCAAGCACGCGCTCTAAATGGGCGTTGCCACAAATCCTACACTTCTCAATTTTTGTGTACATCAGCGTTCTTTGCGTAATAATAACTCGACATCTGCGTCCACCATCATGCCTACTAGCTCGTCAAATTAACTTCAGGCGCCCAAACCAAGCTGTGTCTTTGCTTTTGTGCGTTCCCGACTAACACTACCGGCTCGTGCGGACGGTATGCCGAGGCGTCTTCGTGTACGTAATCCTTGATAATCTGCTCCTAGACGCTCAAACGCTACCCGGCAAAAATCACGTACTGAGTGGGCTCTTCCAGTTGCAATTACATAGTCATCCGCATATGGCTGCTGCAGCATCAACGGCATCGCGCGAACATAGTCAGCCGCATATCCCCAATCTCTTAGAGCATCGAGATTGCCAAGCCTAAGCTCACTGGCAAGCCCCAGCTTAATCTTGGCGGCTGTGTGTGTTATCTTTCTGGTCACAAATCCAAGCCACGCCGCGGGCTCTCGTGATTAAAAAGAATCGCGAGCAGGCGAATAAGTCGGTAGTGCTGCCGATAGATCTGCACCATGCTGTCCGCGTAGAGCTTGGCTGCTCCGTACGGGCTACGTGGATTAACGACTGATTTCTCTGACTGAGGGCTCTCGCTCGCTGCGCCAAAAATCTCACGACTCGAAGCTTGGCAAAATTTTATGTTTGGGTCCACCGTTCGAATTGCCTCTAACAATCGCGTCACCGCCAGCCCGTTTACATCACCGATGCTAACGGCATCATCGTACATACCAGCACCTGATGAATAGGCTGCAAAGTTGTAAATTTCAGCTGGCCGATATTTGGACAGAACTTCCTCCATTGAGTGCTGACTGCACATATCCCATAGGGCATATTCAACCGCGACCTCGGGTTGTGCAGCCCGCCAAATATTTGCCTTTTGCTCATCCCGCACTAAACCAATGATGCGGGAGTCTGTATTGGTCAGTTGTTCAGCTAGGTACGAACCATCTTGCCCAGTTACACCCGTAATGAGTACAGTTTTCATCGTCACTCAGACGTTCATGATTCGGGCAACCATGCGACTGATTACCGTCGAATTAGTGCTTCTCGAAAAATCGTATATGCCCGACAACGCTTTTCTATTGAAAGCTATGCAATAAAGGCTCGCCAATGTGTTTACAAAACATGCTGGTGTAAGTGCGATGCCAAGCGCCTGTAGCTTTGCTAACCCAAAAACTTGTCCAGCCAAAAATTGACGATATTCCTTTAACCCGTAGACGCCAATTGCTCTCTTTAATACAAGTTCTCGTAACTCTGTATAGGGCTCCTTTTTACACACCAATTTTTTGGTTTCGTCCGAGAACCGGTCAAACGACCAAACGAGCTGAGGCCATTTGAACATCCAAATTTCGAAGCCCTTAGACGTCCACATTGCATTCCCGTATCTGATAACGATCTGAGGTGCTGCAATTACATAGACGTTTTCCAGGGCCTTTTCTTGAAAGATGACTCCCACGTGTACAAAAAGCGTCCCATAGTACGACACACGATCTCTACTTAACCACGCATCTCGTCGTATAACAACACTGCCGATAAATGATAAGTACCGCATGCAGTCAGAACAAAACTGCTCAGAGCGATTACCAGAGTACACCCTGTCATCTTCTAGATCTAACTGGCGGGATGCGAGCGTCTTTGACAGATCGGCATTTTTTATCTTTGAATTGACGACTACCAGATCCCATTGACCGGTCAGCTTACTCAATACTGTAGCAACAGAACCAGGCAAAAGTAGATCATCGTCGGTCATCAGCCAACAATACTCTCCGGAGGCGTACCCAACTGCTTTATCGTAATCTCGGTCAACACCAGAGTTCTCTTGTTCTTTGAAATAACGAACCTGGGGGTATCGATTTGCATAATCGCGCATTACCTCACCAGTACTATCTGGAGAAGCCCCATCAACAACAATAAGCTCTACATTTGAATCCAACTGACTAAGTATGGAGTTCAATGTTTCACCTATATAAGTAGCCCTATTGAAAGTCGCGATGCAAATGGATAATTTAAACTTATTCACGTCTTACAACCATCCAAAACGACGACTACCTGCAATCAATGAAGGAGTAGTCCTCGCGTATGCTCGCTTCAATTCACTCAAATACTCCTCTTCACTAGGGTAATATTTTTCCGAATCCGGACTCCAGTCGTCGACATTCAACCACTTTTTACTTCTAAAATCAAAGCGCTTAATCACTTTCGCTGGACTTCCAACTGCAATACAGAATTTAGGTAGATCAGTTAATACAAGTGATCGAGCCCCAATAACCGAACCGCAACCAATTCTGACATTCTCCATAACGGTCACAGAGGTAGACAACCAACAGTTAACTCCGATTTCAATAATGCCGCCAGAATTTAATCCGGAGTTAATATAAGGAATAAGCGGCGAATCGATCATGTGGCTGCAACCTAAGAAATGGCAATTCAATCCTGTAAAGCCAAATAATCCTTAATATGAATCAGTGGTCCAGAGGAAAAAAAATTCTGCCTGCCAATATGGCAATTGTTGCCTATTCTTATTTTTACTTCAGGGCTTTCTCGATAGTTCACATTTAACCAAGCTCCCTCTGATATTATTGTACCGCTTCCAACTGATACATTTTTCCAGCCAATAATCTGAACACTTGGATCAACGTAAGTATCCTTGCCTACATGTGAGGCAGTGAATCGGAGTGAACCAATCCAGTGATAGATTTTCAATCTATACAGGAATGCTGATAATACCCAAGGTAGAGTACTAAGCAATTTTAAATTTGCTCTATACATAAAAACTATACATGTTCCGGTGCATGAGCGACTTATTCGTTAGCAACGGTCCATCAAATCCGTTGTATTCTTTTAAAAATATAGATACGGATCGGTTGTGTCAACAAAGCTCCGGTAACAATAGTAATCGAAGTCAAAGCCAACCCAAGCATAACCCTAACCACAGAGGAATATTCGGTTTTATTTAGTATTATTAATGCAAAAAATGCGGCTATGATAGTCAAAAGAAGTGGGATGCCAAGATCGAAAAATAGCCATTTTTTTCCTATTCCTTTAAGTACTGCACGGTGTGTCAGTGCTGTCCCTATAAAAAGATAAAGAACATGCAAGCAGGCCCAAGACATGGCGCTCCAATGGCCTCCATATTCGATCGCTAATAATATGGTTAGTGGGACAATGACAAGAACTAGTATTGCATTTATTGCAATTGGCAATCGAGTCAGACCTAGAGCTAGCTGCAATGCATGTGGGACATACATTATCCCGTTAAACGCGGACCCTATCGCCAAGAAAAACATTAATTTTGCTACTTTTTTTGCAGTCTCTATATTGCCGATCCATAGATATATTAAATCTTTGGCGAATATTGCAAGCATAATCGCAATAGGAAAGATAAAGATTGATAGAACGCGACTACTAAATCGATATTGTTCCTCCAGTTTATCGAGTCTTCCAGTCGCGACAAGAGATGAAAATTGTGGGTAGATTATGTTGTAAACAGGCACTGCCACCAAATACAAACTGCTAGCGGCTACTGTCGCTAGTGTGTAATAGCCGAAATCTGTCAACGTCAGAACCTTACTGAGTATTGCCTTGTCCAATTGAGAAAGAACAAAGCCCATAAGTGATACCAACGCCATGCCGATAGTAAACTTTCTTACACGCCTTAATTCTTTCGAGTCAAATCTTGTCTCAACACGTTTACCAACGACTCTCCAAGCCGCCTGACGCGCAACGACAGCATAGACAATGCCTGTGACTCCTTGCCAAAGAAAATACGCTTGTATTGATGGTGAAACATACGCTAGAACAACAATTGCGCCCAAACTACTTATGGTTACCATTGCAATATTAATTCCACTATATAACGTCATACGTTGCGCGCCTAGTAGTACGCCTTGGTATAGTCCTATGGGCCAGCGACTGGCGATAACTATGCCCATCAAAATTACTGAACAACTCAACTCACTCTGTGACATTTGATTTGATATCAACCAATATTTTGCTATTGGGCTAGCCAGACTGCTGGCTATCAATGCGATCAAAATCGCTACCACCCAATAGACTGTTTCGAGGGTGTGTAGAAGGTTTTTAGCTGGGTGGCATTGGCATTTGTTCCACATCGGGCGACTTCTCTATTTATCGTAGATGCCATTCCAAGATCTAAAAGTGAAAGCATTGCTTGGGCTATCGCGAAAAAGCCGATCAACCCATAGGCTTCTATTCCTAGATACTCAATGTATATAGGCACTGTCGCCATGCCCAGTGCTGCTGACCAGACCGAATTCGCGAGGCCCGCGAACAGATTCAGCTCCATCTTCATAATCACTTACTCGTGGTAATCGTTCGCGTTATATCCGTGTCTCTTGACAAGCTCGTCACGTTCGGCAGACTTAAGGTCTTCACGCACCATTTCTTCAACCAATTCGTAGAATGAGATTTTTGGTATCCACCCCAGTTTCTCCCTTGCTTTTGAGGCGTCACCCAGCAAAGTTTCAACTTCAGTAGGTCGAAAATATCGTGGGTCTACCGAGACAATGCAATGTCCCTTTCATCAAAAGCCCTTTTGGTCCAATCCGTTGCCTTCCCATTGAAGTTGAATGCCTAGTTCCATCGCTGCCACGTCGACAAAGTCGCGTACGCTATATTGCACACCCGTTGCGATTACAAAGTCTTCGGGTTGGTCCTATGCAGCATTAACCACTGCATTTCAACGTAGTCCTTTGCGTGTCCCCAGTCTCTTTTGGCGTCCAGGTTGCCCAAGTACAGGTGATCTTGTAGACCAAGTTTTATACGCGCGCTAAGGCCCGCGTGATTTTGCGAGTAACGAAGTTTTCCCCTCGCACTGGGGATTCGTGATTGAAAAGGATGCCATTGCATGCAAACATTCCGTAAGCCTCACGGTAGTTAACCGTAATCCAATAGGCGTATAGTTTGGCGACGGCGTATGGGCTGCGCGGATAGAACGGTGTAGTTTCTTTCTGCGGGGTTTCTTGAACCATGCCGTAAAGCTCTGAAGTGGAAGCTTGATAGAAGCGTGTTTTCTTTTCCATCCCTAGAATGCGAATGGCCTCTAGCAGCCTCAAGGGACCCAATGCGTCGGTATTTGCCGTGTACTCAGGCTCCTCGAAGGACACCGCAACATGGCTTTGTGCCGGAAGGTTGTAAATTTCATCCTGGCTTGGTCTGTTTTATAAGGCGAATGAGGTTCGACGAGTCAGTCAAGTCGCCGTGATGCAAGAAGAACCGTACTCCCACTGCATGGGGATCACGATACAAATGATCGATTCTGGCGGTGTTAAATAGCGATGCACGTCGCTTCACTCCGTGCACGATATAACCCTTGTTCAACAAAAGTTCAGCCAAATAGGCGCCATCCTGTCCTGTCACACCAGTGATCAATGCGACTTTTGGTTCCAGCTTTCGATTATTCATATTTTGATTCTAGTTATAGGAACAAACACGTTGGTGTGTCCATAATTCCTACGTCATTACCAAATCCATTTTTATATACCGCTCAAATTGCTTGCATGCCCGGTAGAGAGTGGGCTTCACAGATCTCGGTGCATTTCCGTCCGCATTAATCCAATAGTGACCTACCAGGCTGCTGAAATACTACTCAATTGTCTCTGTAGGCATAGCTGACTGAACGTGGCAACAAACCACAACTACGCTGACAAAGTTGCAAGGGCCGATACCTTCACAGAGAGGCTGTTCACGTTGGGTCAAGGTAACTTAACTGCGTTCAGCTGAGGATACCTTTCATTGGCCATTGTCACCCAGGCAATTTTTATCTTTGCATAAGCCTTAGTACCGTGTAGTGCACGCATTACCCGCAACTGGCGGGGTTGCCTCTGCCGGATTGCCATTCAATGCCAACGCCAATGCGTAACGATTTTGTGTAGCAGGCCAAGGGTAGCGTGACGCAACTATCTTTACCAATTCAATTTCCTGCTCAGGCATGCCTGGTCGTGGGGTCACGCGGCCGCCATAAAGCAACGCATCGATGCCGGAGTAGCCAAATGAACGGTTGGTCTCTCGTAATCCTGTGGCGTTTGGCCCACGCGTAACGCCTCAAAACGCACGACCCGAAAGTCCTCCTCTACCGCCTGGTATTCGCATGCGGACCAGACCAACAGGGTCGTCCCGATGGCAAGCCCGATGGCTACCGGTTTGATGCCCCACTTTAGTGGGGTTTGGAAGCCTAAATGTCCATCCAGCGCGCCCATTGCAAACATAACTGGCACCAAAAAATATGCGTATGCGAACGGAAATTCCACCATCGAATGGACGGCTACGGGACAACCACCGCCGGACAATACCAAGACACCATGTCGCCGATTTGCACGGAGACGGCGCCACAACCACGCCCCCGTCATAAGCACAATCAATATGGTCAATGGCAGTCCAATGCCCAGCGCAAGATCCAGCAAAATATTGTGTGCATACGTATAGGCCTCACTAACACTGTATGCATCAACGACTGCATTGTGGGCAGTTGACACTTGCCCAACGCCCCAGCCCAGCCATGGGTGTAACAGTACGGCCTGCAGAAGTTGCGGCCAAATAATCCAGCGATTAAAGGCCACTGCGTTTGCCGGCATCGCACCGCCCGGCAATTGATAAAACTCGCCCATCCAAACCGGCCAGTACCAATAGATGCCAAAATACGTTGCCCCAACCAGTACGACTACCCAAGGTTTCAGTTGGGCTGCGATAGTTTTGCGCTTGGCAAACCACCAGACGCTCAAGACCAGAAAGCCCAGTACCCCTGCGCGCGATTCTGTGGCTGCCAAACTGATAATCAACACGAGCGCCATCAACGATGCTGCAATGGCTCCGAGTTTCTTGGATTCCAGCAAGAGGAGCAGACTGGCGATACCCATCAGAAGCAATGTAGCCAATTGATTGGGTTGCCCCAGATTTGCACCGGGCCGCCGCACACTGGGCATACTGTTAATCCAGGCAAATTCGCTGGATAGTTCCAACGCTTGCAGCAACGCTATACCCGCTGAGACCAATGCACCTGCCAATAGGACAGTTGCCATTCCTACAACCAAGCCAGATTTGTCTCGACTACTGTAATACCCCCAAACCAAGCATGCGCTGGCAACAGCAGCAAAAGCCTGATAGTACATAAGTAAATCACGCAAAAAAACGCCCCAAATGGGGCGTTCAAACACCATTAAATGGCTTAGTTCTGCCACGGCAAGAACTGCGTGAAGTATTTTGGTGTGATGCCATTGGTGGTGCCGTCCGGAGATCCATTTGTAAACAGTAAGGATACATCCGTGCTGTGAATGCAGCACCGGTGGAGTCTTTGGACGGGGTCAGGTCTACAGTTCCGCCTGTTACTACAGGGTTTCCGGTGTTTAATATTTTGGCTGACCACCGTGATCTTACCTGTGCCATCAGTGGCAAAGACTTTACATACTGCGAAGTAGGAACAGACGACTCGCAACCCCAAGCATTAGCACCGGCAAGGAAACGGATGACGACCGGATAGTCTCTGTGATGGAGTGCGGCAACCCGGAGGCCGCCAGAATGACTTCGAGTTTTTGGCACGGATAAGTGTAAGTCCTCGTACGCAGGCAAAGCCACCGCAGCAAAATACCGATGATCGCGACAACGATCATCAATTCGATCAGGTAAAACCCTTTTGCATAGAACGCTAAATTTGAAACTCCTTGGTTGAAAAAAATAACAAGAACGATAGAGCAGGTTTCGTGCCAAGCGTTCTAGGCATGAACTTCCGGGTTAGCGACGGCAATTTCGACAGAAATGGATGAAGTAAAGGCAATTTTTGGCGCAAAGCATTTCATTTTGACATTTTTGTCACGTATAACGCTGGCTATTTGATACAAACCTGCCGTACCATCTTCAAGTCCGTCAGCCCCATCATGATCTTCTCCAACCCGTCCATTTTTAAGGTTCGCATGCCACCCTCTACCGCAGACGCAAACAACTCTAACACGCGTGCGCGCTCCTGAATGAGTTTGACACCATCATCCGCCACCAGCACCGTGCAGTCCAACCCGGCCTTTGTAGCCTGTCTTTCCACATTTCTCACAGCCGACTGCCTTGTAGAGCTTGATGTGCCCATCCTCACCATAGGTTTTTAGCCAGCTCTCCACAAGTTTCTTTCGTTCGCCCTCAGGGTCGGTTTGCCACGCTTTGGAATGGCGTAGCTCTTCGGAATACTCTGTCACGAAAAGAGGAAATTCGTCAGCGTCGGGCACGTAGGGCAACCTTGCAGTCGCACAATTTCTGGCAAGCCGCTGAGCCAGGATGCCCAAGAGGGCATCGGCAAATTGAAAAGGGTCCATGCCCATGTCCATCAATCGCGTGATGGACTCCGGTGCCGATGGTGTGCGGGTAGAGAAGACCGGTGGCCAGTCAACGATGCCTCGACACCCATGGACACCGTTTCTTTATCGCGCGACTCACCCACCATGATGATGTCGGGGGGTCTGCCCGCAAGAAGGCACATGATGAGTGCGAAGTCAATTCCCGCTTTTGTTGACCTGAACTCGTCGCAACCCCCTTCTGGGTGATTTCGACCGGTCCTCAGCTGTCCAGATTTTGGTATCTGGCGTGTTGGGAAACTGAGAATGGAATGCAGTGTGGTGGTTTTGCCGGAGCCAGTTGGGCCACATACATAAAACAGACTGTAGGGGTTGCTGACCGTAGCCTCCAGCCGCGCCTTGTTGTGTGGAGATAAGCCCAGCTTTTCCAACGGAATGGCCTGCCGGCGGCCAGAATCCGCGTGACCACGTCTTCCACGCCGCCTGCAGAAGGAATGGTGGCCACGCAGTTCAATGTCCAACGGGCCGTATTTCTTGAACTTGATCTTTCCGTCTTGCGGTTTGCGGCGCTCGGAAATGTCCAGGCTCACATGATCTCTAAGCGCGTGACCATGGCTTGGCGGAAGTGCGCAGGCACTTCGACATACGGCACCAAGCTGCCATCAATGCGAAACCGAATACCGGTCTTGAACTTGCCGGGCATGGGCTCAATATGAATGTCAGAGGCCTTTGCTTGCGTAAGGCATCGATAATCACTTTATTGACAAATTTGAATAGTTCATTGTCGGCGGCAGCGGACTCCAATGAGTCGTCATTGAAGCCGTCGTCAACCGGCCCGCCGTCCATGCCAGCGACGAGTTCGTCAACCGTGGTTCCGTCTGCTATGGCGCCAAACAGCTGCGCCAGCGTTTCTTGAAATTCGGTCTGCGTGGTTACCCGGTACGCAAATTTTGGAAATACGGGATAGACCTGCGGCACAACCGCGAGCCACGTACCGCCTCAGGGTCCATGCACATGATTACCAGCCCCTCGGGCGACTCCTCCAGTGGAATCCAGCCCTGCTCGACCCTGAATTCCCGCTTGAGCGCACCGTGCAACATTTCGGAGCGTATGCGACTCGGATTAAACGCTTCACAGGGGAACACCAAAAACCTGCCTAGCGAAGGGCCAATTTGCAGCGGCTTGATTTTGTACTGCGCCATGAGCAGGTGTTCTACGGACTGTCCTTCTCCTGCGCGCGTTCTGAATACATTGGCTGGGAGCTCATCGTCGGTCAAAAAGTCCATCCGCAACCAGTGAATCGTATTTTGTTGCCTTCTTGCGCGGGCGAGATCCCACGCCATTGGCCCGTTGACGGATGGCAGTGGCCAGTGTCTTGCAAAGCTCTGCTACACCATCGACTTCCAAGTCGCCAAAGGGATCATTACTTTGTTGTTGATAACTGCAGCACGCCATGCAGGGTGCTTCCCTCTCCAAAATAGGTGCTACCAGCCGGTTTGGCGGTGCGGTAGCCCGATCGTTTGTCCACTACTTTCAAAAAGGTTAGCGCAGGATGGACCTGCTTGAGGGCGTCATCATCATAGACATCGGTCAAATTTAGCAACTTGCGACTGAATCTAACATAACCGGCAATGCTCTGAGGAGAAATGGGCAGCTTAAGGTCGCTGCTGCATATTGAG
Organism: Candidatus Aalborgicola defluviihabitans; assembly: GCF_016705985.1. Classification (NCBI taxonomy): domain Bacteria; kingdom Pseudomonadati; phylum Pseudomonadota; class Betaproteobacteria; order Burkholderiales; family Comamonadaceae; genus Allorhodoferax (SeqCode); species Candidatus Aalborgicola defluviihabitans. Next base: position 5,124 of record NZ_JADJKN010000003.1, on the reverse strand, counting down.
GCCCGTTTTTATCTTGGAAACAATGGACGATTGGTCTTCATTGACGGCATACAAGGTCAATCGATCCGCATTAAGCAACTGCAAATATCCCGGCCGGCTCTCAAGCATGATTTGCCCCAGGTTTTCCCGTGTGTCATGAATGCGCGCGGTCACATGGTGCAGTTGCCTGTAAAACAGGCTTCAAAAAGTCATGCCCCGCTTTTTCGACGGCAGCTTTGTGATTCAAAGGAAGGCCTGCTCCGATGCTTTCTCGGATGTTCCTGCCGGTACGACGGTACTCCCTCATTTCAAAACTCCTGCCCGGCACGTAACCTGCGGATGTCATGCGTCACGTTGGGGCCACAGGGTTCGGTTTGGTCAAACCGCTGAATTTCGGCCATGATGAGTTCCGTTTCAGCGGGCTTGGTATGGGTGGTGATGTATGGGGTAGTTCTTCCCCCTTGGCAATGCAATCCAACTCATTTGCAAAACCGTAGGCGATAAGTGCAGGCTGCGGCGGCGCGAGGTCTTTCTCGGTTACTGAAGGCCGTTTTTCAATCACCAGCATAGCCACATTCAACTGGTTAACCTGATCCCAAAACGCTGGTTGCGTTCGGTGTCGCCGGTAAATACCCAACACCCACTTCCTGGCCGTGATGGCGAACCCTGCGGCCGGTACGGTGTGAACGGCTGGCAAGACTTCAATGTACTTTATAACAGCTCAATGGTCTGTCCAACCTGAATTTCGTGAAAATCCGATAAATGGCGCTTCAGGTGTTGGGATGCGGGTAAATCAGGCCAGATAACGTTGTTAAAAATGCGCGCGCAGGGCCAGAATGGTTCCGGCCAAAGCATATATTTTCAGGGGTACTTTGGCGCTGAGCAGCGATGGCATCCACCATCAAGGGCAGTGCTGCCACATGGTCCGGTGGGAGTGGCTGAGCAACACGTGGTCAATGCATCGCATTTCATCCAAAGTCAGATCTCCAACTCCGTGCCGGCGTCCCCCCGTGATCTCACCATCAATGAGAAACGAAGTCGTCCTGCAGTCTTTGGCTACGGCTCTGAGCAACCTAGTACACGTACTTTCACGACAAGAACCTCACTTGCTTTCTGAAATTGGTTTCACCATCTCCCATTCAGGGGTCGAAGGGGAGCAGACGTATCGAGGCTACTCGGTCTGCATACAGTTGAAAGGAATTTTTTGCATTCATTCGCATTAAAGTTGATCAACAACACGTCCGCCTGATCCCAATTCTGCGCTCTGATAGGGCTTTGATGAAGGCATTCCTGTCAGTTTTAAGCTCTGTTGCAGACGATTCGTTGAGTTTTGTCACGAGAGCCATGGGCCAGAAAAATGGTTACGGCCTCGTTCTTGCCCTGACTTGAACTCGATCCAACTCCTGCCAGGCGAATTCAGGCGCCAACTTTTGATGTTTCACTGACCACAATATCCACACCGTAGGCCTTGCACAAACCTTCCGTGCGTGAACCCCAGATTAACCGCGTCGCCAATCACTGTATAGGCGCGGCGGATATTGGAACCCATGTCACCCACGCACATGGTTCCGGTATTGAGGCAATACCAATCCTAATCTCTGGCAAACCCCGTTCCCGGTGGTCTTGATTGATATCGCCTACTGCAAGGACCATTTCATTGCCGACTTGACTGCTAAATGCGTATTCAGGTGTTCTCCACAGGCGCACCCCAGAACGCCATCACACAGTACCCATATATTTGTCAATCGTGCCGCGATTCGCCCTGATGGTGCTGGTCAGTTGCTAAAAACCCCCGTCAATTCCTGCAACTGGGTGGCTCCATGCTCGGACATTTTGGTAAAACCCCGCATATCGCAGAACATGACCGTCAGCTCCCGGCCAGACGCCTTCATGCTGTAGCTGTCAGGTCCTGACCATCTCGTCCACTAATTCCGAGGAACATAGGCACCAAACAGATTTGCCAGTTCTCGCTTGGGATCGGGTTTCAACAAAAATAGCCGTAGCTCGTGTTCAACGCAAATGCGGTCAACGTCGTTAACATGCGGCCGCCAATGGCATGACCAGTCCATACGACAAATAGAGCCAAGAATTGATCGCGGTGATACCTGCCAATACCCCCATACTTCAGAAATCACTGCCCCCGCAACGCCGAAAGCAAAGGCAAACCAACCGCAAGCAACAAACCCGCCCCTGTCAGACAGAACTATGTCGTAGCCTGGCGGCGTAATCCGGCTTGAGCGTGACCTTGCCATCAAGCCACCCTGAGAGCAGGTTTGCGTGCGACTCAACCCCTCGGATAGATCCCTCCAATGGGCGGGCCGCAAATCCTTCGGTCACCGGCGCTGTTGTTCCTACAAGAATAATTTTGCCTTTAGACTCTCCAGGTGGCAGACGCCCCGCCAACACATCGGCGGCCGAAAAGTACCGAAAAGAGCCACCTGTGGGCCGCCGACGCCCCGATAGGGGACCAGTGTTGCAATACTTTGTTAACTGGTATTACAAGCGAGGATTTGCCTGATTTCAGCAAAACGCGGTTCAGGCCCCAACGTTTGGATAACCATTGCTCGTCAGAAACCCAACGACCGGCGGCAGCCTACCAGTCGCCGGAACATGGCAGGAAGTGCCAGCGATTCGTAGTATTGGCCTTGGTATTCCATCAGCAAGGCAAGAGCGAATGACGCCATCAGTATCAGCAACGGGGTTGAAATGCCCAGCCAATGGCGCAGCATTGGCCAGCACTTCAATGTTTGCACCATAGCCAGTCCACGAAAACGCGGCGACCTGTCGACCCTTCCGGCGTCTCTCCAGTATGACGGGAGCAGGCAAATGACCGGTGGTGCGTCCGTCCTCATCGCCAGTAAAGTAATAGCCCAACACAACGGGGCGCTTCTCCAGCGATTTGGCAAATACGCCGTCATAGTCCAGTTCAGGGCCAAAGTTGATGCACACGTATCTGCAAAAACCGGCACGGTCCTGAATCTGTTTCGCGCCAACTCATTCAGACGACTAAGCCCGGAACTTGTCGTCTGCCTCGGCAAACACAATATCAAACCCCAGCAAGGCAATCTTCTGCCGGTCAAACAGAATGACTAAATGCCCAAGCTTGTTGCGCCCGAGGGGAATCGACCGACTTCCGCCAGACTTTTCTCGTCTATGTCAACAATAACGACGCGCTCGTCCAGCGTCTTAGGCATAGTCGCACGTAAACGAGCATCGTAGATGATGTCATCCAGCCGCTGCAGCACCCCAATAGGGAGAATTCCAATGGCATGCAGGAGAGCGAAGACCAACGGAATGAGCGTTACCGCAATCCGTTGCCAGTGCTGCCAGCTAGTGTTTTCATGCGGTATTACCTGAAAACTGGCACGCAACTGGACTCTGCCGTAACACCACAAACTGTCAGGTTTGTAACGAACTGCATCCGCACCCGCGAGTTCGATCTGCATCCCCATTCTTCAAAGCCACCGGTTCAGCCTTGATAGGTGAACCATTTCAACGTGGGGTTGCCGGCACCCTCTACATGGTGACAACAAGCCCTGATGACGTCGGGTTGTTGCCGCCACTGCAACGCCGGTTTACCAATGGTTGTCACCACTTTGCGAGCGGACTTCCGCCCAGCAGCGGCTCCTGGACAGGACCTTAATGGAAGCTTGGAACGCACCAAAACCTACAGAGTCGCCACCAACGCTAGCTGGCGCGGGCCGCCCGCGTAGGCACCGACTGTGGCGAGGAGGCTGGACGAGCCTTGACGACCATGGTCTTGTCAAAGTTGTCGGCCTCACCGTCGCCTACAAACTTAATTTTGTATTTGCCAAATTTCAATGCTGTCGCCATTTTGCAATTGCTGCTTAAACAGCCTTGCCGTTCAGATAGGTACCATTGGTGCTATTGAGGTCTTCCAAAAACACCTCACCGCCGGTCATCTGCAACACCGCATGTTCCCCGCTCACCGCCAAATTGTCGATAACGATGTCGTTGTACGGTCTGCGCCCCAAGGTAGTCTTGTCCTTGGTGAGTTGCACTTCTTTTGATCACGACCTCATCGATCGAAACGATCATTTTCGGCATGATCGACTCCTTTTCCTGTAATGTGTTTCTGGAAAACTTTGCTGCATCTTACTTCCCCTAACCAACGGGCGATTAAACCGCGCTTTTCCGCTGCTGGATGAACTTCTACCATCAGCACCGAAATATATGTCTCTTCCGCCATTTTCGTTGGCGGAATCAATGAGTTGCGTCGCCTTTGCTCCAGTGGCGAATCTTCCATAATAATTTTAGCGATAGCGGCACTCGTCGATCATGTCAGAAAGCCCGTCGGAACACACGAGATAGACGTCCCCAACCTGAACCGCAAATTCGCTGACGTCCATACACGAGTCATCCACGCCCAATGCCCGGGTGACCAGATTTTATGGTGGACGTAGCTGCCTGTTCAACGGTAATCAGCCCAGCGTCAATCTGCTCCTGTAACAGCGAGTGGTCCTTGGCAATTTGATCCAGCAAACCCGCACGCATCCGGTAACACCGCGAATCGCCATGCCCCAATACCAGCGTGTCTTCGCGAAACACCCAACCACCAGTGTGGTGCCCATGCCAGCGTAGTTAGTATTGGAATTGGCGGAATTGAATATGGACCGGTTGGCATTGTCAACGCAAATCTCCATGGCCCGACGCACTTCCGCTGCTTTGCCGTATCGCCAGCCCTCCATCAACTAACGGCTAAGCTCCGACTTTATGAAAGCCGTAGCCATTCCGCCGGCAACTTTCACCCCACCGTGAGTAGCCACCCTCCGCCATCGGTCAATACCGCGGTCGCGTTGTTCATCGTAGGCGACCGAATCTTCGCGCCATTGTTATCGCGCGCCCTGCCAGGTCTGACTTTGCACGCCAAAATGGTACATCGTGGTTTTCTATCTCCTTTGGGCCTGATCCGGTATCAGACCCCTGCTTTCGGTGCGCTGTGGGCTTTTGGACCACGGTCTTTCAAAATGTCGAGGCCTGCGGGAACCGTTTGCGTAAAATCGGCTTTACTTGTCGCTACCGCACCCATGGAGGGGAACCGTTGCAGCAACGCAACCGTCTTTCGCCGGATTGAACGCGTATATCCAGCTTGCTCGTATTTATTGACGGTGCCACTTCACCCGT